>JBAUXQ010000628.1:0-3130 GCA_049584355.1 Roseiarcus sp.
AGCGTCGCTCCCAGCCAAGATGAAAAGTCAGCCCGGGAGGAGAAAACCGCGCCGCAAGCCCGGCGCGTTCCGTCCTTGGCGGGTAGGTTGTATATCGTTTTTTGCAGGGCAGCGAGACGCATTTTGCGCCCGCGGCGAAACGGCGTCGATTGAGCGTGGCGTTGCGGCTGGAAACCGCGGCCGGCCGCGGCGATATTGCGCGAGCCTGACTGATCCCGCCAGCGATTCGGCGCCGCCGAACCTCGCTGCGCGAACCACGGCTTGATGAGAGATGAAACGGCCCATGAGCGCCACCGCCCGCCGCTGTCTGACCATCGTGCTTGCCGCCGGCGAAGGGCTGCGCATGCGCTCGGCCCGACCCAAGGTCCTGCACGAGCTTGCCGGCCGCTCGATGCTGGCGCACACGCTCTCGGCCGTGCTCGAGGGCGCCGGGGGCGATGTCGTCGCGGTGGTCGGGCCTGATCGCGACAGCGTCGCGGCCGAAGCGCTTAAAGTCGCGCCGGGGGTGAAGATTGTCGTTCAGCGCGAGCGCCGCGGCACAGCCGACGCCGTCCTTGCGGCGCGCGGGCAGATTGCGCAGGGCTACGACGACATTCTCGTCACTTACGCCGATATTCCGCTGATCAAGCCGGCAACCCTGGGGGCGCTGCGCGCTGAGCTGGCGCAGGGCGCGGATGTCGTCGCGCTGGGCTTCGAGGCCGCGGATCCGACAGGCTACGGCCGGCTCATCCAGCGCGGCGGAAACCTGATCGCGATCCGCGAACACAAGGACGCGACCGGCGAAGAGAAAGCTTCGCGCCTGTGCAACGCCGGCCCGATCGCCTTCAGCGGAGCCCAAGCCCTGAAGCTGCTGGAGGCTGTGACGCCCAATAACGCCCAGAAGGAATACTACCTCACCGACATCGTCGAGATCGCCAACGCGCGGGGCCTTCGCGCGCGGGCCCTGGTCGCCGACGAGAAGGAGGTGATGGGCGTCAACGACCGGGCGCAGCTCGCCCAAGCCGAGGCGGCGCTGCAGGATCGGCTGCGGCGGAAGGCAATGGTCGAGGGCGCGACGCTCATCGCCCCCGAGACGGTGTTCCTGGCGTTCGACGCCAGAATAGGCCGCGACGTCCTCATCGAGCCCCATGTCGTGATCGGCCCTGGGGTCCGGATCGAGGATGGCGCGATCATCCGCGCCTTCTCGCATCTCGAGGGCGCGCGGGTGGCGGGCGGCGCGTCGGTCGGGCCGTATGCGCGGCTTAGGCCGGGGGCGGACATCGCCGCCCACGCACGAATCGGCAACTTCGTCGAGATCAAGCAGGCGATGATCGAGGAGGGCGCGAAGGTCAATCATCTGACCTATATCGGCGACGCGCGGGTCGGGGCGCACGCCAACATCGGCGCCGGAACCATCACCTGCAACTACGACGGCTTCGCCAAGCACAGGACCGACATCGGCGCCGGCGCCTTCATCGGCTCGAACTCGGCCCTCGTCGCCCCGGTCACGATCGGCGACGGCGCCTATATCGGCTCGGGCTCGGTCATCACCCAATCGGTCGAGGCCGACGCGCTTGCGGTGGCGCGCGGCCGCCAAGAGACGAAAGCAGGCTGGGCCAACGCGTTCAGGGAGAGGCACAAGAAGGGGTGAGGCGGCGGCCCGGCCCCTATCCGATCCGGTTTTCCAAGCCGACCCCAAATTTAGCCAAATCCAGCAAAATCCGGCCAAGCCGGGTCAAAATCTATCCAAGGAAAAGGCTTTGATTTCCTTTGATTCCCTTGTCCATTTTGAGCCTTTTCAAAGGGTTGCGCTGACCCCGAAGCCGTTTTTTCTTTTTGACCATCGTCGGACAATTAAGAACATTGAGGCGGCGTGAGAAACGCGTGCTCGGCCAGCCGGCGGCGTTTGTGGTCCTTGCTGTTCGCGGCCTATCGGTGCGGTCATGACGAAAACACCGTAGCACAGACTTCGACTTTCCAGAAGTGATTGTTTCCGAAAAATCGGGCAAGCGGAATTCGATGGCCGAGCTCGGGCGCAGGCTCGAACGCCCCGGACCGGCGTCGACAGGAAGTCGCGTTTCCACGGACCCGTCCTCGCAAAGGCCTGTTGACGAAGCCCGGCGCGCGCGCGAACCTTAAGCAGCAACGACGGCCTCGGCCGCGCGTTGCGCCTCGAGGAACCAGATTGGATGAGTTTAAAGCCGGCTCATCCAGTCCAGATAGATATCCGGCTCGGGAGGAAATCATGGCGCAGTCGGTCGCTCTCCATCCGCTCCTCGACAACGGGGTCGAGAAGGGTTCGTCGTCATTCGCTGGCGGCGTCCTCGTCTGCGCCTGCACGGACCGGCCGGTCGAGGTCAAGGTCGAGGAAGGGATTGCTCACAACCACGCTTGCGGCTGCACGAAGTGCTGGAAGCCGGCCGGGGCGGCCTTTTCGATCGTCGCAGTGGCGCCGAGCGAGAAGGTGACGGTGCTCAAGAACGGCGACAAGCTCAAGGTCGTCGATTCAGCCGCGCTCATTCAACGGCACGCTTGCACCGGATGCGGCGTCCACATGCACGGGCCGGTCGAGCGCGACCATCCGTTCAAGGGGCTTTCGTTCATCCATCCGGAGCGGTTCAAGGAGCAGGGCTGGACCGAGCCCGGTTTCGCCGCCTTCGTTTCGTCGGCGATTGAAGGCGGCGTCGATCCGGCGGCGATGGACGGCGTTCGCGGCCATTTCAAACAGATCGGCCTCGAGCCGTACGATTGCCTGTCGCCCGGGCTGATGGATTACATGGCGACCTGGACGGCGAAGAAGAGCGGCGTTCTGCACGCGTGAAGCCTGGCGGTGAAGACCGAGCGCCGGATTCCGCGGCGCTCCGCTGCGATAGTTTGCAAACGCCAGGATCACATGCGGTAGCGGCGGCGCTCCCGACGCTGACGCTTGTTTTGGCGCCCCTGGCCGCAGCAAGCGAATCGCCTGCGACCGGAGCCAGCGTCGCTACAGCCTGCTGCACTTCGGCAGATTCGATGGCGTTAGCGCACCCGCCCCCTCTTGTGGGGGCGGGCCGGGGCGGGGGGTCGCCCTGACCGTGGAGACTATCGAATGCGCCGCCGCTCGCTTCTCTCGCAGGACGGCGCGACCCTCCTCCTTGGTCCTCCCCCACAA
>JBAUXQ010000629.1:0-1965 GCA_049584355.1 Roseiarcus sp.
ATCAGGGCCTGAACGCACGCTGCGGCTTCATAAATCCCACGCTCTACACGAAATGCGCGCACGGCGTGCTCAACGACATCACGACCGGCAACAACGGCGCGTACGCCGCCGGCCCGGGCTGGGACGCTTGCACTGGTCTCGGCACGCCGCAAGGACAAAATCTGCTGAAAGCGCTGTCGACGGCCCCGACCGTCGCGAGCCGAAAAGTGGCGGCGCACGTCTGATAGAACAGACCGACCAGTTTCAGGGCGTCCCCAAAGAACGCCCTGAGACGGCGAGCGCGAATCGTCAGCGATTTCGCCCGGCTCAGTCCATCTCCTTGATATGGCCTTCGCGGATGGTGACGCGGCGATCCATTCGGGCGGCGAGGTCCATGTTGTGGGTGGCGATGAGGGCGGCGAGGCCGCTCGCCTTGACCAGCGCGGCGAGAGTCGCGAACACGTGGTCGGCGGTCTTTGGGTCGAGATTGCCGGTCGGCTCGTCGGCCAGCAGCACCCGAGGACTATTGGCGACCGCGCGCGCGATAGCGACGCGCTGTTGTTCGCCGCCCGACAATTCCGCCGGTCGGTGGCTCTCGCGCTGGGCGAGACCGAGATAGGCGAGCAGTTCGCGCGCCCGCGCCGCGGCTTGGCTGCGCGGCAGGCCTGCGATCATTTGCGGCAGGACGAGATTTTCCAGCGCCGAGAATTCCGGCAGCAAATGATGGAATTGGTAGACGAAGCCGATTTCGGTGCGTCTCAACGCCGTCCGCTTGTCGTCGCTCATGGTCGAAGTGGCCGCGCCGCCGATCTTGACTTCGCCGGCGCTGGGACGCTCCAACAGGCCCGCCAGATGCAGGAGCGTCGACTTTCCCGCGCCCGACGGCGCGACCAGAGCCACCGATTGGCCGGCGGAGAGCTCGAGGCTCGCGCCGCTCAGAACCTCGACCGTCATTTCGCTGCGCCCATAGCGGCGCTCGACGGAATCAAGCGTGAGCGCGGCGACGCGCGCGGTCTCATTCATAGCGCAGCGCCTCGACCGGATCGAGCCTAGCCGCCCGCCACGACGGATAGATCGTCGCAGCGATCGAGAGGAAGAGCGCAAGCCCCACGACGGCAAGCACGTCGTGCGCCTCGACCCGCGAGGGCAGTTGCGACAGGAAATAGAATTCGGAAGGAAAGAGGTTGGCGCCGGTGATCCAGCTCAAACCCTTGCGGATCGGCTCGACGTTGTAGGCGACCAGCAGCCCGAGCACGAGGCCGACGGCTGTGCCGAGAAAACCGATCGTCGCGCCGGTAATGAGAAAGATGCGCATGATCGAGCCGCGCGTGGCGCCCATGGTGCGCAGAACCGCAATCGCGCGCGCCTTGTCCTGCACCAGCATGATGAGGCCGGAGATGATGTTGAGCGCCGCGACCAGCATGATGAGAGTCAGAATGGCGAACATTACGTTGCTCTCGACCGCCAAGACGTCGAAAAAGCTGCGGTTGAGCTGGCGCCAATCCGTGTCGATCATCGGCCGCTGCTGGGCCGGCTCGATCGCGCGCCGCATCGCGTCCATATCGTCGGGATCGGCGACATAGACTTCGATGACGCTGGCTTCGCCGTCCTGGTTGAAGAACGTCTGCGCCTCGGCGAGCGGCATGAAGATGAAGGTGTTGTCGAAAGTCGTCATGCCGATCTGGAAAATGGCCGCGACGGTGTAGGACTTCATGCGCGGCGTGACGCCGAACGGGGTCTCGGCGCCGTGCGGCGCGATGATCGTCACCTTGTCGCCGACCCTCAGGCTCAGGTGCTCGGCGAGCTTGGCGCCGACCGCGACGCCCCGCCCAGAATCGAAACCGTCGAGCGAGCCCTGGATCACGTGGCCGGCGACGCCCGGCAGGCGGGCGAGATCCTGCCCGCGAATGCCCCTGACCAGCGCGCCGGACGAGCCATAGGGGGAGCTCGCGAACGCCTGGCCCTCGACCAGCGGCAGCGCCAGGG
>JBAUXQ010000630.1:0-3223 GCA_049584355.1 Roseiarcus sp.
GGGCGCGTATCTACGATGAAACGAAGCTCACAGCCTCGGCTGGAATTTCCTGCAACAAGTTCCTCGCCAAGCTTGCATCGGACTATCGGAAGCCAAACGGCCAGTTCGCGATCATGCCCGACCAAGCGGAAGCCTTTATTGCGACCCTGCCGGTGGCGAAGTTCCACGGCGTAGGTCCCAAGACGACGGCCAAGATGCGCGCGCTCGGCATTGAGACCGGGTCGGATTTGTGGCGACAAACCCTCGATTTCCTACAGGACCGCTTCGGTAAGTCGGGGAGTTGGTATTACGACATCGCGCGAGGTCGCGATGAACGGCCGGTCGAGCCTGACCGAGAACGAAAGTCATTGGGATCGGAGACGACTTTCCCCGAGGATCGGACTGATTCCGTTCAAATCGAGGCCGGTGTGATCGCGATGGCCAATGATGTCTGGGCTTGGTGCGAGAAAACGAACTCTCGTGGCCGGACCGTCACGGTGAAGATCAAATGGGCCGACTTTCAGATATCCACTCGCAGCCGGTCGATGGAAATGACGATCGAGACGAGGGAGAAGCTGCATCAGGTCGTCTTGGACCTGATCCGGTCCGTGTTCCCGCCCCCGAAAGGCGTTCGACTCGTCGGCGTGTCGCTCTCGAACTTTCGATCGCAAACCGCCAGCGAAGCGGCTGAACTCCCTTTTCGTGAAATGTAGAGCGATAGCTCCACAGCAACTTGTCGCTAGGTAGATTTTGAAAAACTAACTGAACTGTGCGTGAGGCGTCGACGCTTGACGTCCGGTGCATCGTCACGTCATAAAACGCGAGGACTTTGGTCACAGTTCGAATCAGGCTTTTGGTTGATTCGAAGGCCCGAGAATCATGCAACGAGCGCGAACGCAACGGGCCGTTGGGTCAGTTTCTGAGCGGACATATATTCGATCCCGAAATTGGCCGCCTGATCGATGCCGGTCGCCACAACCGACACCCGCATCGTATCCTGAAGAGCGGGCTCGACGATTGCCCCCACGATGATATTGGTTTCCTCGTCGACTTCCTGGCGAATCCGGCTCGCGGCTTCATCCACTTCGTACAGCGTCAGATCCGTGCCGGCGTTGATCGAAATGAGGAGGCCCCGGGCTCCTTTCAGTGAGGTGTCGTCAAACAGCGGGTTGGCGATCGCCCCTTCGGCGGCATTAAGGGCGCGACGTTCCCCCGTCGCTTCGCCGGTACCGATCATCGCAGTCCCCATTTCGCTCATGATCGAGCACACGTCGGCGAAGTCGAGATTGACGAGCCCCTCCTTGACCATAAGATCAGTGATGCAGGAGATTCCCGAGCAAAGCACCTGGTCCGCCATCGCGAAAGCGTCGACGAAGGTCGTCTTCTCGTTAGCGACGCGGAACAGGTTCTGATTGGGAATGACAATCAGCGTATCGACCGCCTTATGCATCTCAGCGATGCCGGCCTCAGCGACCCTCGTGCGGCGGCCGCTCTCGAAGTGGAACGGCTTGGAGACTACGCCGACCGTGAGGATGCCCATCTCACGAGCAGCTGCCGCGATGACGGGGGCCGCGCCAGTGCCGGTGCCACCGCCCATCCCGGCGGCCAGGAAAACCATGTTTGAACCAGCGAGGTGATCACAAATTTCCTCCAGCGTCTCCTCGGCCGCCGCCTTGCCGATCTCCGGCCTAGAGCCGGCGCCGAGACCCTCCGTCACTCGGGGGCCCATCTGGACGATTCGTTGGGCGCGAGACGAGGCGAGAGCCTGCGCGTCAGTGTTAGCGACGAGGAAGTCGACTCCGGACAAGCCGGCGACGATCATGTTGTTGATCGCGTTGCCACCAGCGCCGCCTACGCCACATGCCAGGATGCGGGGCTTCAGTTCTTTCAGTTGAGGGGCCTTCAGATTAATCGGCATATTGCGCCTAGCCTGCTGTTGACGCCCTCCGACGCCGTTTCCGCCAGCTCCGACCTACGGGACACGTCCGGCTTCGTCACGCATGTTGTCTCGCCGAACCAAAACCCGGTCCGACTCGCGCCGCCACGGAGAGCACCGGTTCAGAGAGGCGGAGTCTTCGCCCCGATGGTTAACATCCGGTTTATGAGGGCGGCGACGAACCGCGGCCTCGTCGCGAGCGCGAACTCCTTTGACTCCTCCTGCTTGCCTTCCATTGACCCCCGCGCGTGCGCGTGTCCTTCGCGGGTCAAGCCGCTTCTTGCTGGAACATCCATTTCGATCAGCGCGAAACGCATGGTTAGGACTCTTTCGGTAAGACCGACGACAGTTCCCCATGACGATGAAATCGACACTCATTGTGCCCATGACGCTCCTCGCAGCACTTTCCGCGGGCGTCGTCGTGCACGACCGCCTCGGGACCAAGTCGCTCGCCGATGACGCGGTTCCTACGCAAACCGCGTCGGCTGCGACGCCCGAGCCCGCCGATCCTCCGCCTGTGAGCCTGCCGCCCGTTTCGGCCCCCGTGGTCGCCTCACAAGAGGCGAGCCGCGTTGAGGACACGGCTCCTGCGCAAACTGCATCGATTGGGACGGCCGGGCCCGCTGCCGCGACGCCAGTGAGGGTGCAGCCCTTTTCCGCCGCGCCGACCGGGACGCCCGGCATCGAGCCGCCGCCGCGCATGACTGCCTCCCAAGAGGCGAGCCTCAACGCGTGGATGATCAAGACCTACCTGACGTGTTGGAATCAGGCGGCTCAGCCCCGCCATGCCAATCGTTATGTCGCGCGGGTGCGCCTCAAATTCAAACCCGACGGATCGCTCCTGGAGCCGGCGAAGCACGTTAATCCGCCGTCCGATCCGGCGCAAAAGCCGCAAGCAAGAAGCGTGTTACAGGCTGTCAAGGCATGCGACCCTTTACCGATGCCGGCTCAATATCGCTCCTTTTATGAGCAATGGAAGACCAAGACCATATTGTTCGATCCGCAGGTCGGTGCGCGCTGACCCGGTATGAGCCACCTGCGGTTCTGCGGGATACACCGGGCAGCCCACGGGGGTTCCCAAGCCGCAGGCGCGTATGAGACGGTCCCCCATTTCAGGGCGGGTCTCGAGCGCTTGACCTCGCGGGCAGGGCTGGTAACTGAACCTTGCCGCGATTGCTATTGAGTCGCTTGAATATGCCCGCCGTGCGCTCGCAATGTTAATCTTCGCCGGCGCACGCAGCGCAAGGCGGGGGACAGGGCGAATGCTGTCTAGGCTTAAGCGGCTGGTTTACTGGCCCGTTGGCTGTG
>JBAUXQ010000631.1:0-3869 GCA_049584355.1 Roseiarcus sp.
CGACAAGCTCGGGAACCCAGCGGCGCACATAGGCGCCGTCGGGGTCGAATTTGTCCGCCTGCAGCACCGGATTAAAGATGCGGAAGTAGGGCGCGGCGTCCGCGCCCGAGCCCGCGACCCATTGCCAGCCCATCGGGTTGCTGGCCGGATCGGCGTCGGTGAGCGTGTCCCAGAACCATTGCTCGCCACGGCGCCAGTCGATGAGCAGGTGCTTGATGAGGAACGAGGCCGCGATCATCCGCACGCGGTTGTGCATTGTTCCGGTGCGCCAGAGCTGGCGCATCCCGGCGTCGACGATCGGATAGCCGGTCCGCCCATGCGCCCAGGCGCGAAAGCCCTCTTCGTCGTCGCGCAAGGGAAAGCGTTCGAATTCGCGCCGCAACGGCCGCGTCGCGAGATCGGGATGTCGATAGAGAAGCGCCGCCGCGAAGTCGCGCCAGCCGAGCTCAGCCATGAACTTCTCGGCGTCGCGCTGCACGGCCGGCCCCGCGGCGGCGGCGCTCTCGACGGCGGCGGCGATGCGGCGGGTTGAAACCTCGACGAAGCGCAGGTGGGGCGAGAGCCGCGAGGTCGTCTCTCGCGACGTCAGATCGCGGCCTTCGGCATAGCCGGCGAGCGGACCGTCGACGAACCGGACGAGCGCGGCGAGCGCGCCCGGTTCGCCGGGGCTCTCGCCGAGCGCAAGCTCGCCCGACCAGTCCGGTTTGGTCGGCGTAAGCCGCAGCGCCTCGACCGTGACGCGTTCCGGAGCATCCTCGGGCCAAAGCGCGGCGTTGAGGCGGTCTGGCGCTTGCGACGGCGCGGGCAGGGGGCCAAGGGCGCGATGCCGGCGCCAGAAGGCGGAAAAGCTGCCGGAGAGCGCGCCGTCCGGCTTCGCGACCTCCCACGGCTCGCGAATGAGCCGGCCGTTTAAGCTCAGGGCCTCAACGCCGCGCTCGCGCAGGCGCGTCTTGACGCCGGCGTCGAGCGCGATCGACGCTGCCTCGTAGCGCCGGGTCCAGAGAACGCGGCCAGCTTTCGCCGAAGCGGCGAGCGCGAGGATGACCTTGTCGGCGTCACCGCGGATGACGTCGAGACGGCCGCCGCGGGCGGCGAGGGCCTCCTCCATCGCCTTCAACGACTGGGCGAGGCGCCATTTCGCCGCGCGGCCGAGCGGGCGGCCGTTGCGGGGCGAGTCGTCGTGAACATAGACATGGAGCGCCGGACGATCCGCTGCGGCGAGAATCGCCGGCTGGTCGTCGAAACGGAAGTCGTCGCGCAGCCAGACGATATCGCCGTTCACGCTGACGGCCTTCCCGTCATTGCCCCCTCCGCGCGGTCCCCTCCCCCATTTCATGGGGGAGGATTAAGCCGCCGCCGCTCATTCCTCCCACGCGAAGCGGGGGAGGGGGACTGTCCGCATAGGGCGTCGAAAGACGCCCGTCTTTCGACGGGCTATGAGGACGGTGGTGGGGGTGCGCCAATGCAGACGATCGTCGCGTCGTCAAGCGGCCGGGTTCGGCGCTTCGGCGTCTTTCCATTCGAGCGTGACGACCCTGCCGTTCTCGACCGTCAGCGCCAGGCGGCCGTGTTTGAGCTCGAGCGCCCGGTCGCCGAACAGTTTGCGCCGCCAGCCCCTGAGCGCGGGCACTTCCGCCTTGTCGCTCGAGGCGATCGATTCGAGATCGTCGACGGTGGCGATCAGCTTGCCGGCGACGCCGCTCTCCTCGCTCACCTGCCTGAGGAGCACTTTGAGCAGCTCGACCGTCGCGCCGACATTGGCGCCGTTGCGCCGGTCGCGCTCGATCTTCGGCAGCGTCTTGGGATCGCGCGCAAGCCCGCGCTCGACCGCCGCCAGAATTTCCCCGCCGGCGCGCGACCGCTCCATCCCGCGCGGGAACGCGCGCAAGTTGCCGAGCGCCTCGACGCTGCGCGGGGCGGCGAGCGCGAGCTCGATCAGCACGTCGTCCTTCAACACCCGCGCCCGGGGCACGTCGCGCGCCTGCGCCTCGCTCTCGCGCCAGGCTGCAAGCTCCATCAGCACCGCGAGATCGCGGGGCTTCCTCGCCTTGGTCCGGTAGCGCTCCCAGGCGCGCTCGGGGTGCTGCTCGTAGGTCGAAGGCGAGTTCAGCGTCTTCATTTCGTCGTCGAGCCACGATTGGCGCCCGGTGGCCGCGACGCGCTTCGACAACTCTCGATAGATGTCGCGCAGATGGGTCACGTCGCCGATCGCGTAGTCGATCTGCGCCTCGGCCAGCGGCCGGCGCGCCCAATCGGTGAACCGCGACGACTTGTCGATCGCGACATGGCAGATCGAGTGTGCAAGCTCGCTATAGGACACCTGCTCGCCATAGCCGCAAACCATCGCCGCGACCTGGGTGTCGAACAGCGGCGTCGGCAGCACGCCGGAGAGCTTCCAGAAGATTTCGAGGTCTTGCCGGGCGGCGTGGAACACCTTGACCACGTCCTCGTCGGCCATCAGCTGCAACAGCGGCTCGAGGTCGAGTCCGGGAGCGAGCGCGTCGATCGCCATCGCTTCGTCGTCCGAGGCGAGCTGGACAACGCAAAGAATCGGCCAGAACGTCGTCTCGCGCAGGAATTCGGTGTCGACCGTCACGAACGGCGAGCGCGCCAGGCGCTGGCAGGCCTGAGCGAGTTCGTCCGTCGTCGTGATCAGGGACACTTTTTTCGTCGGCTCTATCGGTTGTCGCGTTGCGGCAGGGTCGGCTTCGCCCGCTCTTTGCGCACGGCCGGGGGCGCATGACGCGGCATGCCGAGACGCTTGTCGAGATAGGCGCCGACGACCATGTGCAGTTCGTCGATGCAATCCTCGAAGAAGTGATTGGCCTCGGGGATGACCGCATGCTCGATGAGGATGCCCTTCTGGGTCTTCAGTTTCTCGATCAGCGCCAGGACCTCTTTCAACGGCGCGACGCGATCCTTGTCGCCGTGGACAAACAGCCCGGACGAAGGGCAGGGGGCGAGAAAGCTGAAGTCGAACCGGTTGGCTGGCGGCGCGATCGAAATGAAGCCCTCGATCTCGGGGCGGCGCATCAGGAGCTGCATGCCGATCCATGAGCCGAACGACACGCCGGCGATCCAGCAGGCGCGCGCCTCCGGGCTGATCGACTGCGCCCAGTCGAGGGCGGAAGCTGCGTCCGACAATTCGCCCTGGCCGTGGTCGAAGGCGCCCTGCGACCGTCCGACGCCGCGGAAATTGAAGCGCAGCACCGAGAACCCGCGCTCGGCGAAATTGTAATAAGTGTTGTAGACGATCTGGTTGTTCATCGTGCCGCCAAATTGGGGATGAGAATGCAGCACCACCGCGATCGGCGCCCCGCGTTGCTTGGCCGGATGAAAGCGACCCTCGAGCCGACCGGCGGGACCGTTGAAGAAGACCTCGGGCATGAAAACTCCACAATGCCTTGAAGCGCGCCCGGCCGGGGGTGAAATGCGCACGCCCGCGCCTTGCGGCGCGGGTTCGGGGGTGCATATCAATCAATCAGTCGGCTGGGGCTCGCCTCGGAGGTCGCCTCATAGCACGCTGGCAGCCGGCAATTGCAAGGAAAAACCGCAAGCCCGGCCGCGTTTCGCGTCCCGGCCGGTGGAATGGGAGCCGCGATGGCCGCCGCACGCCCGCTAAGCCGAACCTATCTCGATTATAACGCCACCGCGCCGCTGCGCCCGGAAGCGCGCGAGGCCGCGCTCGCGGCGATGGAGACGACCGGCAATCCCTCCTCAGTGCACGCGGAAGGGCGGGCGGCGCGCCGGATCGTCGAGGAGGCGCGAAGCGACGTCGCGCGGCTCGTGGGCGTGGCGCCCCGTTGCGTCACGTTCGTCTCCGGCGGCGCCGAGGCCGCGAACGCGGCGCTCAATCCGCTGTTCGGCGC
>JBAUXQ010000632.1:0-3281 GCA_049584355.1 Roseiarcus sp.
CCCGCCGGGC
Organism: Roseiarcus sp.; assembly: GCA_049584355.1. Classification (GTDB taxonomy): domain Bacteria; phylum Pseudomonadota; class Alphaproteobacteria; order Rhizobiales; family Beijerinckiaceae; genus Roseiarcus. The sequence goes on from JBAUXQ010000632.1 coordinate 11, forward strand.
CTGACGATGCGGACGCTTGTTCTCGTCAGCCTCGTCGGCGGGGGGATCGGCGCGCTCATCCTGCTCGCGACACCGCCCTCCGTGTTCGCGCGCCTCGTGCCGTGGCTCGTGTTGTTCGCGACCGCGCTTTTCGCCTGGGGCAGTTTCTTTCGCCGTTCGGTCGACGAGGTCGAGAGTAGGCTGCCTCCCTGGGGAATGGGGACCATCCAATTCTTCATCGCCGTCTACGGCGGTTATTTCGGCGGCGGCATCGGCTTCATGATGATGGCCGCGCTGACCATGACCGGCATTGCGGTGCGCAACGCCGGAGCGCTCAAGAACATCCTTGCCGGAATGGCGAACGCGTCCGCGGTCTTGATCTTCGTCTTTTCCAGGGACGTGCATTGGCTGCCGGCGCTGGTCACCGCGGTCGGCGCCTCGTTCGGCGGTTGGGCCGGCGCGCTGATGCTCAAAAGCGTCAACGAGAAGCTTCTCAAACTGGGCGTCGTCGCCATCGGCGTGGCGCTGACGATCGGGCTGTTCTGGAAGGCGTGAGCCGCCGCCCGGGGCTCCGCGCCGCTCGGTGCTCCGCTTAGCGGCAGGGCTTTCGGACCATAGCGACATAAAGATTTGTCTCCCACCCGGCGTTCACTTCATTCGGAAGAGCCAATTCGACCGCCGACAAAAGAGCCTCGCGACGGTCTTTCATCAACCGGAGGTGATCAGAGCGAGTTCCAAGATAAGCCGCGAAGGCTTGAGGGGAATATTGGCGTAGCCATGTGTAGTTGCGGTGGCTGACCTGCCCGAAGCGGCCGCTCGCGGCAACGAGATGGGGAATCGGCCCTTCCGGGAGATACCAACTCTCGGCTGGAGGACCCCAGATTTCCGGCGCCAACCGAAGATAGACCGGCTGCAGGGCGTCCACGATCTCGGGCGACCAGCGCGGAGTATGGCCGAAGATCGCGAGATGCCCACCCGGCGACAACGCCCTCGAGGCTTTCTCAAACCCCACCTCAGGCCGGACCCAGTGCCAGGACTGCGCCGCGGCGACCAAATGAAAGGACCGCTCGCCAAGCGGCCAGTCCTCGAATGACGAGATCTCGAACTGGACATTCGGAAACTGGCCGAACTTTGAGCGCGCGATGTCCAAAAGCCGGTCCCCGGGATCGGTCGCGACGACGCGCAATCCGCGGGCGGCGAACCCTGCCGTCGCCTGCCCGGTTCCGCATCCGACCTCCAGAACGCGGTCACCCGGCCGCAAGCGGGAGACTCTGAGCAAGTCGTCGAAGAGCGCCTCCGGATAGCCGCTCCGTTGGGCGTCGTAGATTGACGCCACCGTATTGAACCTTTGGCCAAGCTCCACGCGTGGATTCTCCGTTCCGATCCTGCACGACCAATCCTCTGCGACGGGGACATTGGGACGGGCCTGATCGTTCGCGTCAAGCGCGCCGCTTGCGGTTTGGGCGCTCGCACAGGAGACTATCGGCGCGTTAGTCACCGCGATCGGCGGGCTGGCGCGCTGATGCTCAAAAGCGTCAACGAGAGCCTTCTCAAACTGGGCGTCGTTGCGTGGCGCTCACGGTTGAGCTGTCCGTAAGGGCGTGAGCAGCCGCGTTGCGCTGCTCGGCGCGCATCCGGAGATGTCGCAGTCGGCGGTTTGGCGGCGCCTATTCGAAGTTGTGCTTTCTCGGGGAGATTATGCTACATGACGGCGCGGGCAAAATCCCGGTTGCGTCGACTGGCGCGTCACCCGGCCAGCGGGGCGCAAGACCGAGGATGAGTCAAGGGAGGCACGCCGAAATGGACATGCCGGTGATTAAGCCGACGATGCATCATGTGAATCTGAAAACGACCCGCTTGCAGGAGATGATCGACTGGTACGCGGTGGTGGTCGGCGCCAAGGTCAATCACCAGGCCCCAGGCGGCGCGTGGCTGTCCAATGACCGCGCCAATCACCGGATCGCGCTGCTGGCGTGGCCCGGTCTGCAGGAAGATCCGGAAAAGAACGTCCACACCGGCATTCATCACTCCGCCTTCGAGTATGATTCGTTCGACGATCTCATGCAGTCCTACCAGCGGCTGAAAAGCATCGGCATCGCGCCGCAGGTCTGCATCGATCATGGCTTGACGACCTCGCTCTACTATTCCGATCCGGACCGGAACATGGTCGAATTGCAGGTGGATAACTTCGGCGACTGGGACGCATCGGCGGATTGGATGCGCACGTCCGAGGAGTTTCGCCGCGACCCGATCGGGACGTTCTTCAATCCGGACCTTGTGCTCGCGGCTTATCAGGCCGGAACGCCGTTTGAGCAGCTGCACGCCGATACCCGGGCCGGCAAATATCCGCCCGCCAATCAGCCCGCGCCCGCGATGCTGAATCTCCCGTAGATTAGTCGCTCGCGAATTTGGCCAAGGCTTGCCAAGGTCGTTGCGACGGTCAGCTGTCCAGGATCGTGCGGTCGCGGTATAGCGTCGCTCGAGCACGGAGCGACCCGACATGAATATCGAACTTTTCACCGCCTTTCTCCTGATTACGATCGTGCTCATCATCACGCCGGGCCCGATCGTGACGCTCATCATCTCGACCGGCGTCCTCCAAGGTCGGCGCGCAGCGCTGACCACGGCCGCCGGCGCGACGCTCGGCAACGCCGTGCTCTTGGCGGCGATCGCCTCCGCGCTCGGCTGGGTGCACGCGCACGCCGACCTCCTCTTCGAGGCTTTGCGCTGGACCGGCGCGGCCTATCTCGTCTGGCTCGGCGTTCAGGCGTGGCGGCATGCGGGCGAAGGCGACGCGCGGCTGATGGAGACGGGCCGAGCCCGATTCGCGCGCGGAATTCTGGTCGCGCTATCGAATCCGAAGACGATCGTCTTCTTCACCGCCTTCCTGCCGCAGTTCCTCGACCCCAGGCTGCCGGCGGGGCCGCAGCTCATAGCGATGTGCGTCGCCACCGTCGTGCTCGCCGGCCTTTCCGATTGCGCCTGGGCGGTGGCCGCGGGGATGGGTCGAGCATGGTTCATGAAGCCCGAGCGCGCAAAGCTGCTCGGCCGGCTTTCCGGAACCGTCCTCATCGGCGGCGGCCTGTGGCTTTCGCTGGCCAGACGGACGAATTGACGGGCTCGCGCGCCCGGCGGCGCAAGCGGCGGGAAGTTCGGCGATGACGAACCTGACGACGATTGTGTCGGTCGCCGGAGCGTCGTTCGCCGCTTCGTTCGTCGAAGCGGTCGAGGCGCTCACGATCGTGCTCGCCGTCGGGCTCGCCCGCGGGTGGCGGCCGGCGCTGACCGGCGC
>JBAUXQ010000633.1:0-1593 GCA_049584355.1 Roseiarcus sp.
GCGTCGATCGCGACCAGGGTGGCGAGCGCCCGCTGAGGCTCAGCGAGGAGGCCGCGCGGACCGGAGAGTCCGCTCTCGGCCAAGGCGTAGCCGATCATGCCGTATTCCGGATTGAGCAGCGCCTTGAACACGAGTCCGACCACGAGCGGCGTCACCGTGGCTGGAACGAGCAGCAGCCCGAGCGCGATCCGGTTGAACCAGTCATCGCGCCACATGAGGAGCGCGACGCCGAGGCCGAGGACGAATTCGATCGTCACTGCGCCGAACGTGAACAGGAACGTGTTGATCACCGCGCTGCGCGCCGTCGGGTCGCGCCACAAGGCGATATAATTGTCGAGCCCGACGAAATGGCGCGAACCGGGCCGGATCAGGTTGTAATTATCGAACGAGTAGAGAAACCCCTGGACCATCGGCCCAACCGCGACCGCCAGCACATAGACAAGCGCCGGCGCGGCGAGCGCGGCCAGAAACAGTTGTCGCTTGCGGGCGTAAGACCAGCGGGTTGAAAAGGCGGCGGCGCCACGGGCGCTCGCGGCGCCATTGCGCGAAACGACGGTCACGTCGCGCCCGGAGTCGGTTGCAATTCGGTCCCGCCGCACCGAAGCGTGACCCCCTCTCCGCGCTCACGGGGAGAGGGTTGGGGCGAGGGGCCAAGCGACCGGCCGCATCGCCCTATCGCCTCGCCCCTCATCATTTCCTTCTCCCCGTAGGCGGGGAGAAGGACGCTAGCTGACCACGCCTCGGCGCAAGATGCTTCAGGCGCGTGGTCCCGCAATCATTTGAACAGCGCCTCCGCCTTGGCCTGGATGTCGTCCATCGCCGTCTTGGGATCGGCCTGGCCGACCAGCACCGCATTGATGGCGCCGCCGATCAGGTCCTGGAGTTCTGGGTATTGCGGAATGCGCGGCCGGAAGTCGCCGTCGCCGTGCTCGAACGAGGTCGCGATCACCGGCAGGAACGGGTACTTGGCGAGCAGTTCCTGATCGGTCATCTCGCTCTTGCGCAGATAGCTTCCGGCGCCGCGCAGGTTGAGCTCCTTGTGAACCGCGGGGCTCGTCACCCATTTGATGAACGCCCAGGCCGCCTCCTGCTTCTTCGGGTCGATGTCCTTGTTGACGCCGAGCGCCCAGCCGCCGATGCCGTATTCCTGCGGCTGCCCTTGGGCGGATGGCGTCAGCATGATCCCAGCCTTGCCGGCGATCTTCGAAACTTTCGGATTGTCGTAGTCGGCGGCGCCGATCGACCAGGTCTGCATGTTGGCGACCAGCCCCTGGCGAAAGCTCTCCTCGCGGCCGCCCCAATCATAGTCGGCGGCGCCCGGAGGCGCGGCCTCATCGAACAGTTTCTTGTAAGCGACGACGCTGGCGATGTTCGCCGGCGAATTGAGCGCGGGCTTGCCGTCCTTGTCGAGGATGGAGCCGCCGAACTGGCGATTGTACTGCATCCAGTCCTGCGCCACCGCCGGACCCTTCTGGCCGTTCGCGACGAAGCCGTAGATCTTCTTGCTCTTGTCGGTCAGCTTAAGCGCGTCGGCGACGAATTCCTCCATCGTGGCCGGCGGCTTCAGGCCTGCCGCCTCATAGAGGTCTTTGC
>JBAUXQ010000634.1:0-4487 GCA_049584355.1 Roseiarcus sp.
AGGCTGGGGCTCATCATTGTGCGCTTCTCCGCACAGGCCGTACAGTCGAAGCCGAATTATGGCGCACGGCAGGAAGTCCTAGTGTCCTCATTCTGAAGTTCGGCGTTTTTAACCCAACCCCCTCGCCCTGAGGAGCGCCGAAGGCGCGTCTCGAAGGACGCTCCAGCGCCCGCCCAGTCGGCGGCTCCCCCTGGACCGTCCTTCGAGAAGCGGCGCTACGCGCCGCCCCTCAGGATGAGGGCGTGGGGTGTTCGCCGCGACAGTAGGACACTCGATGCCGGGAGCGACAACCCGTTCGGCAAAGAAGGAGAAACACATGCAGGTCCGCCAGCTCGGCTCATCCGGCCCGAAGGTGTCCGCCATCGCTCTCGGCTGCATGGGCATGTCGGGCATGTACGGCCCCGCCGACCGCGCCGAGAGCATCGCCACGATCCATGCGGCGCTCGACGCCGGGGTCACCCTCATCGATACCGGCGACTTCTACGGCATGGGCCACAACGAGATGCTGATCGCCGAAGCGCTCAAGGGCGTCCCGCGCGACCGCTATCAGCTCAGCGTCAAGTTCGGCGCGCTACGGGGCCCGGCGGGCTCGTGGGAGGGGTACGACGCGCGGCCGGCAGCGGTAAAGACCTGGCTCGCCTATTCGCTCGCGCGTCTCGGGGTCGATCATATCGACATCTACCGCCCGGCGCGGCTCGATCCGAATGTGCCGATCGAGGATACCGTGGGCGCGATCGCGGACATGGTGAAAGCGGGCTATGTGCGCCATGTCGGACTCTCGGAGGTCGGCTCCGAGACTGTCCGCCGGGCGGCGGCGGTTGCGCCGATTTGCGACCTCCAGATCGAATATTCGCTCATCTCCCGCGGGATCGAGGACAGCATTCTGCCCGCCCTCCGCGAGGCGGGCGTTGCGGTCACCGCCTATGGCGTGCTGTCGCGCGGCCTCATCAGCGGACGCTGGTCGAAGGACGCGCTCGGCCCCGCCGACTGGCGCGCGCATAGCCCTCGGTTCCAGGGCGAGAATGTCGACCGCAACCTCGCTTTGGTCGAGGCGTTGCGCGCCGAAGCCAAGGCGCGGGGCGCGAGCGTGGCCGGCATCGCCATCGCCTGGGTCATGGCCCAGGGCGCGGACATCGTCCCGGTCATCGGCGCGAGGCGCCGCGCCCAGCTCGACGAGGCGCTCGGCGCCCTCGACATCAAGCTCGGCCCCGACGACCTTGCCGCGCTCGAACGGGCGGCGCCAAAGGGGGCCGCGGCGGGCGAGCGCTACAATTCTCAAGGCATGGCGACACTGGATAGCGAGCGGGGGTGAGCGGGCTGAGCGGAACGTCGCCGCGACACTGGGCTTGACCGGGAGGAAAGCGATCCACGGCTCATGGAGCACGATGCGTTGGTAGGAATCGTCATCGCGAGGAGCGAAGCGACGCGGCGATCCAGGAGCCGCCGCCGCACCCTTCATCTCTGGATCGCCGCGCTTCGCTCGCGATGACGGCGTGACGCCGCCTACACTTTCCCCTTCTCCTGCGCGCGCCCATTCGGCCTTCCCTTCCCCGGCGCGGATTTCGCGGCACATTTCTTTCGCGCTTGCCTCTTCGGCGGCTTGTCCTTGACCTCCGGTGAGCGCGGGTCTCGGGTCTCGGCCGCAGGCTCCTTCGCCTCGACCCTCTCGATCGTCTTCAGCAGCCGATCGAAAGCCCCGCCTGCCTTGCCGACAGCGCCGTTGATATCCGGGATCGCAACTGCGGTCGCAAGCAGAAGCGCCAGGCCGTCATGTCCGGCCCAACGCGCGAAGGCGAGGCCCGCGCCTCCGACCACTGCACCCTCGGCAACCCTACCCGCGGCTTTGGGGATGCGTTTCCGCGCTTCGTCCCACGACTCGACTGCCAGCTCGCGCGCGTGCGCAACGATGCGGCCGAAGTTCGCCACAGTGAGCAGACGGAGCCCGACATGCTTGGCGCGGTCGGCGGTCGTCCGGGAAAGGGTGGCGATCTGAGACCCGATTCCCGGGCAAAAGCAGAATTTCGCAACATTGTCTTTCTGATTGTCAGAATATGTGCTATGGTCTTCGTTTCAACGAAGCAGCCCCCTCACGGCGACGAAAAAACGAGGCACAAATGGAAAACGAAGGCGAACCCGGCTCAAAGCGGCCGCTCACTGCGCTCGCGCGGGTGGCGCGGCGGGCGCGCATTTTCGCCCGGCTGCGCGAGGGCTGGGCCTATGACGAGATCGCGCGCGACGAGCGGCTGACGGCCGAGCGCGTCCGCCAGATCGTGCGCGAGGCGCTCGAGCGGCGCCTGCCCGACGAGGACACCGACCATGCCAAGCTCCAGCTCGACCGCCTTCGGCCGGCGATGCGGGTGGCGACCGCGGCGGTGGAGGAGGGCGACGTCAGGGCGATCGCGCCGTTCCTCAAAGTGCTCGACCGGCTCGACCGATATCAGAAGACCGCGAAGGTCAATCAGGTCTATGACGACGGCGCGCGCAAGAAGCTGTTCGAGAAGCTGAACCGTGTCGCCGCCAACCTCGGCCTGGCCGTGATCGAGGACCCTACGAAGGCCCAGGCGAAGCCGGCGCCCGAGGCGGCTCCGACGCCTGAGCCGGGCGAGCCGAAGGGGCCTGCGGCCGACAAAGAAAAAACGCCCTGGGGGGTCGGCGGAAGCCCTTGAAAAGGCTCGATCCGGCCAAGAGAATCCAAGGAAATCCAAGCCTTTTCCTTTGATCGTTTTTGGCCGGGCTTGGCTGGATTTTGCCGGATTTGGCTCAATTTGGTTTCGGCTTGGATTCGCGCCCGGCGCGTGGGCGGGCCGTCAGCGGTCAGCGAAAGGATGATCGCGTAGAAAAGCGGGCTATTGCTTCGATGCGCTCGCAATGACGTCGTAGTCAGAGTACGCTGACAGTAGAAAACATTACGAATCCATCTTCAGCGCGGCGATGAACGCTTCCTGCGGGATGTCGACCTTGCCGAACTGGCGCATCTTCTTCTTGCCGGCCTTCTGCTTCTCGAGCAGTTTGCGCTTGCGGGTGGCGTCGCCGCCGTAGCACTTGGCGGTCACGTCCTTGCGCAGCGCGCGAATGGTCTCGCGGGCGATGATCTTGCCGCCGATCGCCGCCTGGACCGGGATCTGGAACATGTGCGGCGGGATCAGGTCTTTGAGCTTCTCGACCATCGCCCGGCCGCGTGCTTCGGCGCGGTCGCGGTGGACCAGCATCGACAGCGCGTCGACCGGCTCGGCATTGACCAGGATCGACATCTTGACCAGGTCGCCAGGGCGATAGTCGATGAGCTGATAGTCAAACGAAGCATAGCCCTTGGAGATCGACTTGAGGCGATCGTAGAAGTCGAACACGACCTCGTTGAGCGGCAGCTCGTAGACCACCATCGCCCGCTTGCCGACATAGTTGAGGTCGACCTGAACGCCGCGCCGGTCCTGGCAGAGCTTGAGGATCGAGCCGAGATAGTCGTCCGGGGTCAGGATGGTCGCCTTGATCCACGGCTCCCTGATCTCGGCGATCTTGACCACGTCGGGCATGTCGGCCGGATTGTGGAGCTCGATCTCAGTCTTGTCGGTCAGCGCGATCCGGTAGATGACCGAGGGCGCGGTCGCGATGAGGTCGAGGTTGAACTCGCGCTCGAGCCGCTCCTGGATGATCTCGAGATGGAGGAGCCCGAGAAAGCCGCAGCGAAAGCCGAAGCCGAGCGCCGCCGAGGTCTCCATCTCATAGGAGAAGCTCGCGTCATTGAGCCTGAGCCTGCCCATCGCCGCCCTGAGCGCCTCGAAGTCGGCCGCGTCGGCCGGAAAGAGCCCGCAGAACACGACCGGCTGGGCCGGCTTGAAGCCGGGCAGCGCCTCGGCCGTCGGGCGCTTGTCGTCGGTGATCGTATCGCCGACGCGGGTGTCGGCGACCTGCTTGATCTGGGCGGTGATATAGCCGATCTCCCCGGGGCCGAGCTTGTCGGCTTCGGTCATCTTCGGCCGGAACACGCCGATGCGGTCGACCTCATAAGCCGCGCCCGAGCCCATCATGCGGATGCGCATGCCGCGCCTGAAATGGCCGTCGATCAACCGCACCAGCACCACGACGCCGAGATAGGCGTCGTACCAGGAATCGACCAGGAGCGCCTTCAAGGGCGCGCTCTCGTCGCCCTTTGGCGGCGGCAGGCGGGTGACGATCGCCTCCAGCACCTGATCGATATTGAACCCGGTCTTGGCCGAGATCTCGATCGCCTGCGAGGCGTCGAGGCCGATCACGTCCTCGATCTGCTCCTTGACCCGATCGGGCTCGGCAGCCGGCAGATCGACCTTGTTGAGCACCGGCACGATCTCGTGGCCCGCGTCCAGCGCATGATAGACGTTGGCGAGCGTCTGCGCCTCGACCCCCTGGCTGGCGTCGACGACCAGGAGCGAGCCCTCGCAGGCCGCCAGCGACCTCGACACCTCATAGGCGAAGTCGACGTGGCCGGGCGTGTCCATCAGGTTGAGGACATA
>JBAUXQ010000635.1:0-1647 GCA_049584355.1 Roseiarcus sp.
CGTGCACGCCGCCCATCAGCAAATCGACGCCGAGGTCGCGACCAAGCGCGACCGAGCGCAATTCGGCCTCGCGCGTCGTCGCCACGACCTCCATCCACGGGGATGCCCCGGCGGCGCGAATGGCGGCGGTCAGGCGACTGAGCATTGGCGCCTCGGCGCCGACGTCCTTGAAGCCGATATGGCGCAACCCCAGTTCGCGCGCGATCTCGACCAGGTCGAGCGCGTTCTCGACCGTCGCGTCGTTGCGCGTCAACATGAAGACGAAGTCCATTCGCTTTAAGCGCCGCCGCGTGGTTGCCGGAGCGAGCCTAGCACCGCCGACGGGGCAAATGAATGCATTGCGGCGCCGCTCAATGGCGCGTCTTTGCCCGGGCGCCCGCTTCTGCTAGAGCCACGCGCTCAATTCCGAATTCCGCCTCAGCGGGCCTAATGTTATGTCCCAGGTCATCACCCGTTTCGCGCCTTCGCCGACCGGTTTCCTGCACATCGGCGGCGCGCGGACCGCGCTGTTCAACTGGCTCTACGCCAAGCGTTACGGCGGCACGTTCCTGCTGCGCATCGAAGACACCGACCGCGAGCGTTCGACCCAGGCCGCGGTCGAGGCGATCATCGACGGTCTCAAATGGCTCGAGCTCGATTGGGACGGCGAGGCGGTGAGCCAGTTCGAGCGCGCGGAGCGCCATCGCGAGGTCGTCGGTGAGCTGCTCGCCGCCGGCGCCGCCTACCGCTGCTACGCCAGCACCGGGGAACTTGAGGCGATGCGTGAGAAAGCGCGCCTCGAGGGCAAGCCGATGCGCTACGACGGCCGCTGGCGCGACCGCGACCCGGCTCTTGCGCCCCCCGGCGTCGCGCCCGTCATTCGGCTCCGGGCGCGGCAGGAGGGCGAGACGGTGATCGACGACCTCGTTCAGGGCAAGGTCACGTTCGCCAACAAAGACCTCGACGACCTGGTGCTCCTGCGCTCGGACGGCAATCCGACCTATATGCTCGCGGTCGTCGTCGACGATCACGACATGGGAGTGACGCACATCATTCGTGGCGACGATCATCTGACCAACGCCGCGCGGCAGACCCAGATCTACCAGGCCCTCGGCTGGGACGTTCCGGCGATGGCGCATATCCCGCTCATTCATGGGCCGGACGGGGCCAAGCTCTCCAAGCGCCATGGCGCGCTCGGCGTCGACGCCTACCGCGCCATGGGCTATCTGCCGGCGGCGGTGCGCAACTACCTGGCGCGGCTCGGCTGGAGTCACGGCGACAAGGAATTCTTCACCACCGAGGAGCTGATCGCGGAGTTCGATCTGGCGGCGGTAGGCCGCTCGCCGTCGCGCTTCGACTATGCCAAGCTCGAGAACGTCAACGGCCATTACATGCGCGCGGCGAGCGACGACGAACTCTACGGCGCGCTCATTGGCGCCCTGCCCTATCTGCCGGGCGGGCCTGAGATCGAAGCCAGGCTCGACGACCAAAAGCGCGCCCAGCTGCGCGCCGCAATTCCAGGCCTGAAGGAGCGCGCCAAGACGCTGGTCGAGCTTCTCGACGGCGCCGCCTTCCTGTTCGCCAAGCGGCCGCTGACGATGGATGCGAAGGCCGAGGAGATTCTGGCCCGCGCGGGACGCCTGCATCTCAAGAACCTGCTGCCGCGAC
>JBAUXQ010000636.1:0-1903 GCA_049584355.1 Roseiarcus sp.
GCTCATCGCTCAACACTTTCATCGCGGGCGGCCTGCGATCGGACGCAAGCGCGATTATCGGCAATCTCCGCCCGAGATCAATGGCGGGCTGTTGCGGCCGCGGATCGCCTGCGTCCCAATCGTCCTACGCCACGGCCGCTCGTCGTCGACAGCGGCTGCTCCTTTCACTGAAAACTGAACGCTGGTATGCTTCCGGATGAAGTTCGATTGGGGGATGGGTAATGCCCGAAGCGCGCCAACTTGCAGCGCGTTCCGCTATTGGATCTCTCGCGCTGATCGCGGCCGTCGTCGCATTCGGCGCCGCGGCCTTCGCTTACACGGCGGGATGGTTCTCGCCCGACCGCCTTACGCCGACCAAGCTGGTCGCCGCCTTCAAGTCGCCGCCGCCCGGGGCGCCGCTCGGCCATCGTCGCAACCACGCCAAGGGCATCTGCTTCACCGGCGTGTTCGAGGCGAATGGCGCCGGCGCCGAGCTCTCGCGGGCGCAAGTGTTCGCAAAGGGCCAGTATCCGGCGCTTGGACGCTTTAATATCGGCACGCCCAATCCGAACGCGCCGGATGCGACGGTTCGGGTGCGCGGTCTCGGCCTCAGCATCTCGACCCCGGACGGGCAAGAGTGGCGCATGGCCTTGATCAACCCGCCGGTCTTCGCCGTCTCGACGCCGCAGGCGTTCTACGCGCTTTTGGTCGCATCGGGCAGCAAGGACCCGAATGCGATGCCGACTTTCATCGGCGCCCATCCCGAGTTCGCCAAGTTCGGCGACTGGGCCAAGAACGGGCCCTGGACCGGCAGCTATGCGGAAGAGCGGTTCAACAGCCTCAACAGCTTCATCTTCGTCGACGGCTCCGGCGCCGAGCATGCGGTGCGATGGTCGATGATTCCGGCGGCGCAGGCGGTCGCCGTGTCGCCGGAAGAGCTCGCCAAGCGCGGCCCCGACTTCCTCGAGCAGGAGATCGCCCAGCGGATCCGCGGCGGGCCGGCGCGGTGGACCATGCAAGTGAGCGTCGCCAATCCGGGTGACCAGACCGCAGATCCCACTCAAGCTTGGCCGGAAGACCGCCGCACAATCGAGGTCGGCACGCTGATCGTGCAGCAGATCGAGGCCGAGGCCGATGGCCCGTGTCGCGACATCAACTTCGATCCGACCATCCTGCCGACCGGCATACGCACGTCGGACGATCCGTTCCCGGCGGCGCGGTCGGCGGCCTATGCGAGGTCCTATGACCTGCGCACATCCGAGGCTAAAGACTATCCCCGCACCCCGCCGGGGGCGACACAATGACCGCCATCCAACGCTTCACCCCGCTCCAGCGCCTGCTGCACTGGGTGGTCGCCGTCTGCATTCTGGCCATGCTGTTCATCGGCGTCGGCATGGTGTCGAGCGTCGAGCCGAAATACCTGACGCTTGTCTCGATTCACAAGCCGCTCGGCATGGCGATCCTCGTTCTCGCGCTGATCCGCCTCGTCGTGCGCCTGCGCTATGGCGCTCCGCCGCTGCCGGCGGATTTGCCCGAGCCGATGAAGCTTGCGGCCTATCTTTCGCACTACGCGCTCTACGCGCTCATGATCGCGATGCCGCTGATTGGCTGGGGGATGTTGTCGGCGGCCGCGTACCCGGTGAAGCTGTGGGACGGCGTCTATCTGCCCCAGATCCTGCCGCAGAGCGACAGTCTCCATACGGCCCTTTGGAATGCGCATTTCTACCTGGCGTTTCTCTTCTTCGCCCTGGTCCTCATGCACATCGCTGCGGCGCTCTTCCACGCGCTCGTCCGGCGGGACGGAGTCTTCGATTCCATGGGGCCGGCGCTTACCCGCGAGTAGCTTGCCCTCACCCCAGCCCTCTCCCGCATAGCGGGAGAGGGGGCGTCGCGAGCCCTTCTCCCGCTTGCGGGAGAAGGTGGC
>JBAUXQ010000637.1:0-4656 GCA_049584355.1 Roseiarcus sp.
CGACTTCGTCGACGAGGCCGCCGCGGGCGCAGTTGATGATGCGCACGCCCTTCCTGGTCCGCGCCAGATTTTCCGCCGACAGAATGTTACGCGTCTGCGCCGTCAGCGGGGTGTGCAGGGTGATGAAGTCGGCGCGGGCCAGGAGATCGTTCAGTTCGAGCTTCTCGACGCCGATCTCTGCGGCGCGCTCGGCGCTCAGGAACGGATCAAAGGCGACAACCCGCATTTTCAATCCCAGGCCGCGCGAGGCGACGATAGAGCCGATATTTCCGCATCCGATGACGCCGAGCGTCTTGCCGGTCAGCTCGACTCCCATGAAGCGATTCTTTTCCCATTTTCCCGCTTGGGTCGAGACGTCGGCTGTCGGAATCTGCCGAGCGAGCGCAAATATCAGCGCGATAGCATGCTCGGCGGTGGTAATCGAATTGCCAAACGGCGTGTTCATCACGATCACGCCTCTGGCGGTCGCAGCCGGAATGTCGACGTTGTCGACGCCGATGCCGGCGCGGCCAACGACCTTCAATTTCGTGGCCCGCTCGAGCAGCTTGGCGGTGACCTTGGTGGCGGAGCGGATGGCGAGCCCGTCATAGTCGCCGATGATCTTGGCGAGCTCGTCCTTGTCGAGACCCGGCTTGACGTCGACCTCGACCCCGCGCTCCTTGAAGATGGCGACGGCCGCGGGCGAAAGCTTGTCGGAGATGAGAACGCGGGAAGTCATGGGGTTGATGACCTTGGGTTGGCGGGCGGCGCTTCGGCCGCCCCGGGATCGATGGGTCGGGGATCGGGTTCGAAGCGGGCGGGAGCGGTCCTGCCGCAAGCTCGCAATGGCTCTATTCGACGATCACGCTGCCTTGGCCAGCTTGCTCTTCTCGATAGCGAAGGCGTAATCGAGCCAGTGGGTCAGCGCCTTGACATCGGCGGCTTCGATTGTCGTGCCGCACCAGATGCGCAAGCCGGCCGGCGCGTCGCGATACGACCCGATGTCGAATGCGACCTTCTCCTTCTCGAGAAAGGCAGCGAGCGCCTTCGCAAACGCGGCCTGGCCATCGGCGGAAAGGGCGGCGATCGCCGGATCGACGACCTTCAGGCAGACGCTGGTATTTGAGCGGGTCTCCGGGACCCGGGCGAGAAAATCGACCCATGGAGTGCGGTCGACCCAATCCGCGATCGCCTTCGCGTTGGCGTCGGCCCGCGCAATGAGAGCCTTGAGGCCGGCGAATGACTTCGCCCATTGCAGCGCGTCGATATAGTCCTCGACGCACAGCATGGACGGCGTGTTGATGGTCTCGCCTTCGAAAACGCCCTCGATCAGCTTGCCGCCCTTGGTAAGGCGGAAGACCTTCGGCAGCGGCCACGGCGGCTTGTGCGTCTCAAGCCGCTCGGCCGCGCGCGGGCTCAGGATGATGATTCCGTGCCCCGCTTCTCCCCCAAGCGCCTTCTGCCAGGAGAACGTCGTGACGTCGAGCTTGGGCCAGTCGAGGGCTTGCGCGAACGCGGCCGACGTCGCGTCGCACAGCGTCAGACCCTTGCGGTCAGCCGGGATCCAGTCGGCGTCGGGGACGCGCACCCCGGAGGTGGTGCCGTTCCAGGTGAACACGACGTCGTTGTCGAAGTTGACTTGCGAAAGGTCAGGCAGCTCGCCATAGGGCGCCTTCAGCGTCCGCGCGTCTTTGAGCTTGAGCTCCTTGGCAATATCGGCGACCCAGCCCTCGCCGAAACTCTCCCACGCCAGCACGTCGACGCCGCGCGCGCCAAGCATCGACCACATGGCCATTTCAAACGCGCCGGTGTCGGACGCCGGGGTGACGCCAATTCGGTAATCGCTGGGGACGCCAAGCACTTCACGCGTCAAGTCGATCGCGAGCTTGAGCTTGGATTTGGGAAGCTTGGCGCGATGGGATCGTCCCAGCGCCGCCTGTCGAAGAACTGTCGGGGTCCAGCCGGGGCGCTTTGCGCAGGGGCCGGAAGAGAAACACGCATTCGCAGGGCGAACGGCGGGCGCCGTGGTCGTCATATTGAGCCATCCTTTCAGATGGGCGCCTCTCGTTGGGGAGAGGTGTCCCGCCACGGCTCATAGCGCAATCGTCGAACGGCGGCAAGCGGGCAATCGCGGACATTCGCCTAGGGGCGGCGCGTGCGATCGCTTCCGGCGCTTTCGTCCTGCCGCTGGGCGACGCAGGAGGCTTGCGGAGCGGGCGCACGCGCGCACTCGCCCATCCGCTGATAGCGCACGCCGGTGAAAAAGAGGATCTGCGCGCCGCGGTCATCGGGAACCGAACGACGGGGCGGCTTCGCCGGCTGGAAGCGGATGAGGTCGCTCATGGCAGCACCCAAAATCGGGAATCGATCATTCCGATCGGTCCTTATTTCGAGGCGCGAAGGTTAATATCCAGTCAATGCAGTCCGGATTCCCGCTAGCCGATGAATGAGATCATCGTCGGGGCGAAAAATCCCAACGTCATCAAGAGGACGCCGACCGCCCCGAGCGCAACGCTGAACCACATGAGGGCGCCCACTCCGGTGATGATGGCGGCCGACGCCAGCACGATCGCAATCTGGACCGCGCCGCTGCCGAGCTCGTAATGCTCGAGCTGGCGATTGGCCAGTTCGCGGGCGTCTCCGGCTTCGTTGGCGCGGTCCTGGATGGCGTCCAGGCTGTCCTCGGGCTTCTTTGGATCATGTTCGAATTCAGCCGCCTTCGCCTTGAAATCGGCGACCTGCTTTTCAAGCGCGTCATGCGCCTTCGGATCAGAAACTCCGGGCATCTGCGATTCCAGCGTCTGGGCCGCGGTCTCGACGATCGTCGATCGGATCTTCTTCGCCTGATAGAAATTGAACAGATCGGACGATTCTATGTTCTTCTCGGTCGAGATATGGTCCGCCTTCTTGGCCCCTGCCTCGGATAGCGCGAGGAACAGCGCCAGGATCGCGATCACGATCGCAGCCCTTCGATCCTTTTCCTTCGCCTCGACCGCCGAATCCGTGGCCTCGGTCATAAAACCCCCTCAAGCGCCAGAGCTGCGTCTACGACTGTAGGCTAGAACGGATTCCAGGTCGCCCGGTCGGTGAATTTCAAATAGCTCACATTGACTCCGAGCCTGACGCCAACACCGGTACGGATCGGAACCACGACAATGTTGTCGGAGTTGAGCGCGGTGAAGCCGAAGCCGCCGATGAAATAGGCCGATCCGTCGAGGCCGCCAAACCGGCGGTAGACCGAGTCGACCGCCGGCAGGTTGTAGACCAGCATCATCGTCCGGTCGCCGTCGCCCCCGGCGTCGAATCCGACCGACGGTCCTTGCCAATAGACCGGCCGGCTTCCGGCGTTGCGCGTATACATCTTGCCCTCGCCGTAGCGCAGTCCGCCGACAAACGCCGCGGACGCTTCCTGGCCGAGAACGTAGGCGTTCGGCAGACCCCACCGACGACCCGCTTCCTGGACCACGTCCGCGAGCCCGCGCGACAGGGTGCCGAAGAATCGATGGCCATCGTCGACGACCTCATCGACGGGGAAAGCCTCCGGAGCGGCGTCCGCTGGAGCATCCGCCCGCGCCGTGCGAGCGCACAAAGCCGCGGCGGCGACCGAGAGGCCGACGAAGCCGCGCCGGGTCAGTTTTGATTGCATGGGCCCTCCTCGAGACGCATCGCCGCGCGAACGGGAACCGGGGATCCGCCCAGGCCACGCCGTCCTGGATCCAGGCCGCCGAACCGGCGGATTGCGGAAAGATACGGAGGGGGCGTTGACGCCGCCTTAACAATATCCAAATTTCTCCGCGGCCGTCGCGTCGCCCCAGGCGACGAAATGCCCGTTGCGCAGGCCGCGGTCGACCTTGCCGTAGGCGAGCGCCCTTCCGTCGGGATCGAGAACAACGCCGCCTGCCGCGCGCAGCACGGCGTCGCCGGCCGCCGTGTCCCATTCCATTGTTGGCGCGAAACGCGGATAGACGTCGCCGAGGCCTTCGGCGATGAGACAGAACTTGAGCGACGAGCCGGCGCCGCGCGCTTCGCGAACCGGGAGTCGTTTCAGGAACGATTCCGACTGCGGGTCGGCATGCGAGCGGCTTACCAACGCGATGAGGCTCTCGGTCGCGCGACGGGCCCGGATTCGCTGCCACTTTTCTATGTCCGGCAATCCCTTGCCGAGAGGCGCTTCACAGACGAAGGCCGCATCGCCGCCGATCCACAATCGCTCAATCGCCGGCGCATAGACTGCCCCGGCAATCGGCGCGCCGCCTTCGATCAGCGCCACATTGATCGTGAACTCGCCGTTGTGCGCCAGGAATTCCCGGGTCCCATCAAGCGGATCCACCAGCAGGAAACGCCCGACGGCGCGGATCGGCGTTCCGGCCGCGGTCGACTCTTCGGCGCAGATCGGGGGCGAGGGCGCCATGCGCGCGAGGTGGTCGCAGATGATCGCTTCGGCGCGATGATCGGCCGACGTAACCGGACTGCCGTCCTCCTTCGACTGAACGTCGCAACCGCGCTCGTATTCCTCCATCACCGCCGGACCGGCCGCAAACGCTGCCTCGGCGAGAAACAGGGCAATGTCGTCGCGCGTGCTGCGATCGAGCGCGAACGGCATTGGGCGCCGAGGAACCGGGTTCACGACATCGCCCCGATCCGAGTCCATGGCGGCGAAGCTTCTGGACCGAGCGC
>JBAUXQ010000638.1:0-3097 GCA_049584355.1 Roseiarcus sp.
GCGGCCGATCGTCGTCCTGTCGGCGCCCGCTCCCGGCGTAAGATAAGCGACCTTGCCGCCCGACATCACGGCGATGCGATCGGAGAGCTCGAGAATCTCGTCGAGATCCTCCGACACCAGCAACACCGCCGCGCCTCGATTGCGCTGCTCCATGATCTGGGCGCGAATGTCGGCGACTGAGGCGAAGTCGAGGCCGAAACAGGGATTGGCGACGATCAGAATGTCGACGTCTTCCGACAGCTCGCGCGCCAGCACCGCGCGCTGCACGTTGCCGCCCGACAGGTCGCGGATTTGCGTTTCCGTCGAGGGCGTTTTCACATTGTAGCGGCCGATGAGATCGCGCGCCTTGGCTCGCATCGGCTCGCCCGAAAGCCAGAATCCGAGGCGCGACATCGGCGCCTTGTCGAAGCGGCGAAACGCCATGTTCTCGGCGACCGACATGGTCGGCACCGTCGCGTTCTTCAACGGCTCCTCCGGCAGCCCGAAAATCTTGAACTTGTCAAAATGGTCCCGGATCGGCTCGAAGTCCTGGTCGTGGACCAGGATCTGCCCAAGTTTGATCGGCCGCTGCCCGGACAAAGCCTCCACCAGCTCGCTCTGGCCGTTCCCCGAGACACCGGCGATGCCGACGATCTCGCCCGCCTGGACCTTGAGATCGAATCCGGACACGGCGTCGCGCCCCTCGTCGTTCTCGGCAAAGAGACCGGCGATCTCGAGCGTCGTCCCACTCTTCGGCGCGACCGTGCGCGCCGCCGAAGGCCGCACGACCGCGTCGCCGATCATCATCGCCGCCATCTCGCGCGTCGAAACGGCGCCGACCTTACCGCCGCCGACCCGAGCGCCGCGCCTGAGCACCGTGAAGTCGTCGCAGAACGCCTCGACCTCGCGGAATTTGTGACTGATCATCGCCACGGTGATTTCACCGCGGTGCGCCATGTCGCGCAGGAGCCCGAGAATTTCGTCCGCCTCGCCTGGCGTCAAAACCGACGTCGGCTCATCGAGAATGAGAAAGCGCTGATCGAGATAGAGCAGTTTGAGGATCTCGAGTTTCTGCTTTTCTCCCGCCGCCATGCCCGAGACGGGTTTGTCGAGCGGCACCCGGAACGGCATCCGGTCGAGGAAGCTTTCCAGCCCCTTCCGCTCCTTGCGCCAGTCGATGAACGAGGGGGCGTCAGCGCGGCTGACGACAAGATTTTCCGCCGCGGTCAGCGCCGGCACCAGCGTGAAATGCTGATAGACCATGCCCACGCCCAGCGCCTGGGCGTCCTTGGGATTGCGGACCGCGGCCTCGGTCCCGTCGAGCTTGAGCTCGCCCTTGTCGGGAATGTAGAAGCCCATGATACATTTGACGAGCGTCGACTTTCCGGCCCCGTTCTCGCCGAGGAGGGCGTGAAACGAACCGGCCGGAACGTGGATCGACACGTCCTGCAGGGCGCGCAAGGCGCCGAAGGACTTGCTCATGCCAATCGTTTCGAGCGACGGCGCACGCGTCTGGGCGGTTGCGGCTGGAGCGGTCATGGCATTGCCTCGATGAAGGCCGTCGAGCGGCCGACGGCGCCGAACACGCCGCCCTGCATCTTGACCATCTTGAGAGCAGCGAGGTGATTGCCGTAATCAGTCGCGGCGCAGCAGTCCTCGAGCAGCACGCACTCGAATCCGCGATCGTTCGCTTCGCGCATCGTCGTATGAACGCAGACGTCGGTCGTGATGCCGGTGAGCGCGATGTTGTCGATGCCGCGGGTGCGCAGCATCAACTCGAGATCGGTGGCGCAGAACGATCCCTTGCCCGGCTTGTCGATGACCGGCTCGCCCGGGAGCGGCCGAAGCTCATCGATGATTTCCCAGCCTGGCTCGCCGCGAACGAGCACCTTGCCGCAAGGTCCCGGGTCGCCGATGCCGGCGCCGATCCGCTGCGACCGCCAGCGCTTGTTGGCGGGTAGGTCGGCAAGATCGGGGCGATGCCCTTCTCGTGTGTGAACGACGAGGTAGCCCTTCGACCGCGCCGCTTCGAGCAGCGCCCGGATCGGCTCGATCGGCGCGCGGGTCAGCGAAATGTCGTAACCCATCGCCTCGACATAGCCGCCCTTGCCGCAGAAGTCGGTCTGCATGTCGATGACGATGATCGCGGTGTTCTGCGGCCGCCAATCGCCGTTATACGGCCAGGGATAAGGCTCGGCGTCAAAGGTCGGCAAAGGCTCGTCCTCACTTGGCCATCGACAACTCGCCCGGCATGTCGCGCGCCGAATGCTTGGCGCTCGACGTTGCAATCATGATGCCGAGGGTGAGGATGTAGGGCGCGGCGTTGAAAAAATAATAGCCCTGGGTGATGCCGACCGACTGCAGCGACGGCCCGATCGCTCCCGCGGCCCCGAAGAGCAGCGCTGCGGCGATGCAGCGCAGCGGGTCCCAGCGGGCGAAAATGACCAGCGCCACGGCCATGAGGCCTTGTCCGGAGGACAGGCCCTGGTTCCAGGAGCCCGGATAGGAGAGCGACAGGAAGGCGCCGCCGACACCGGCGAGAAAGCCGCCGACCGTCGTCGTCATGAGGCGCACGAAGTTGACCGAAATGCCCATCGCGCGCGCGGCGGCGGCGCTGTCGCCCACCGTTCTGACGACGAGTCCCCAACGGGTGTTGCGCAGCGACCAGGCGAGTAGAATCGCCAGCGCGATGCCGATGAAAAACAGCGGATTGACCTGCAGCGCGCTTTTCAGGTTGGCGTCATCGCTCCAGAATCCCAGGGGGATCGAGCCGAGCCGCGGCGCGGTCGGCTGGATATACGGCTTGCCGAAGAAGAACGCGACGCCGACGCCGAACAGCATCATGGCGATGCCGACGGCGACATCGTTGACCCGCGGCAGCCCGCAAATCGAGCCATGCATGGCGCCGAGGCACGAGCCGGCAATCCCTGCGGCGAGAACGCCGAGCCATGGGTTGCCGGTGTGATAGGAGGCGGCGTAGCCGACCATCGCGCCGAGCACCAGCGTGCCCTCGAGTCCGAGGTTCACGCGGCCGGATTTTTCAGTGAGACACTCGCCAAGCGCGACGAACATGAAGGGCGTCGACACCCGGATCGCCCCGCCGAGCATCGCGATGAGG
>JBAUXQ010000639.1:0-10987 GCA_049584355.1 Roseiarcus sp.
ATCGCCCGCGCGATCCATTTCAACGCCCGCATCCTGATCATGGACGAGCCGACCGCCGCGCTCGGGCCGGCGGAGACGGCGCAGGTCGGCGAGCTCATCAAGCAGCTCAAGTCCGAGGGCATAGGCATTTTCCTCATCAGCCACGACATCCATGACGTGTTCGACCTCGCCGACCGGGTCACGGTGATGAAGAACGGCCAGATCGTCGGATCGGGCCGGGTCCAGGACATGACCAAGGACGAGGTGCTCGGCATGATCATCCTCGGCAAATGCCCGCCCGGCGCAGTTCCGGGGCCGGGAGCGATGGCGAGCTGAGAAGGCGCCGGGCTCCCCTCAGCGGCGAGCGTGCTCCGGAGTTCCGTTGAGCTCTCGGCCGCAACGGCCGCGTCGCTTGGCGAATGGCGGCGATACGGGTGCTTCGCCGTTTGCTCCAAGGAGCAAAATCATCCGGCGCGCCCTGAAGGAAATTAGCCCAGCGCCATTGCGCGGGCGTCGATGACCGCGCGCGCCCATTCCTCGGGCCGCTCCTGCGGCAGGTTGTGGCCGGCGCCTTTGAATATGCGATGCTGGTGCGGGCCGGCGAATTTCTTCGCGTGATGGGCGGCGCCGGGGTTTACGCCGTCCGCGTCGCCGTCGATGGTGATGGCCGGAACGGCGATCGGCGGCTGAGCCGCGAGCCCCATTTCAATCTCATCATACCGTGGATCGCCGGCGCCGGGCGCGAGCCCGTAACGATGGCGATAGGAATGGATGACGACCGCCACGAAGTCGGGATTGTCGAAGGCGCTCGCCGTTCGTTCGAACGTCGCATCGTCGAACGCCCAGTTCGGCGACCACATGCGCCACAGGAGGCGGGCGATGCCTCGCCGGTCCTTGGTCAAGCCGCGCCGGCCACGCTCGCTGTGGAAGTAGTACTGATACCAGAACGCCGCCTCCTCGGTCGGGGTCGCGGGCTCCATCGCATGCGCGATGCTCTGGATATTGTACGAATTGCCGGAGACGAGCGCGACGGCCCGCTTGGGCAAGAGAGCCGCGACGATGCAAGCGGCGTGCCCGCCCCAATCATACCCGCCGAGAACCGCGCGCTCGATCCTGAGCGCGTCCATGAAGTCGAGAAGGTCGACGCCAAGCGCCGCCTGCTCGCCCGAGCCGGGCGTCGCGGCGCTGAGGAACCGCGTCGGTCCGAAACCGCGCAGATAGGGAACGATCACCCGCGCGCCTGCCTGCGCGAGGATTGGCGCGGCCTGATCATAGGCGTGCACGTCGTAGGGGAAACCGTGGCCGAGAATGCATGGCCAGCCGGAGGCGGGTCCATATTCAAGATAGGCGATCTCGAGCGGGCCGGCTTTGATCGCATGCACGGCCGCCGGCGGGGTCCTCATGACGCTGCGGCGGGTCCGCCTTCCGCTAACTGTTGTGCGCCCTCCGCGGCTGCCCCCGCAGCCTCCCATAGCGGGAGGGGCGGCAGGCCGAGGATCTCGCGCACGGGCGTGAAGGAGCGGCGATGGACGGGCGAGGCGCCGAGCCGGACGAGGGCGTCCCGATGCTCGCGCACCGGATAGCCCTTGTGCTTGGCAAAGCCGTATCCCGGATATTGCCCATCGAGCTTGCACATGAGGGCGTCGCGGGCGGTCTTGGCCAGGATCGAAGCTGCGGCGATGGTCAAGCTCTTGGCGTCGCCCTTCACGATCGCCTGCTGTGGGGTCCGCACCTCTTTCAGACGACGCGCGTCGAGCAGGATGTGCTCGGGGGCGACGGACAGTCCCTCGACGGCGCGGCGCATCGCCAGAATGCCCGCCCAGTAGATATTGATGCGGTCGATCTCCTCGACTTCCGCGAAGGCGACCGACCACGCCACAGCGCGCCCCCTGATCTCGACCGCGAGCTCGTCCCGGGTTCGAGCGTCAAGCTTCTTCGAATCGTCGACCTTCGGTATCCGCGACCCGGGCGCGAAAATAACGGCCGCGGCTGCGACCGGCCCCGCGAGCGGGCTCATGCCGGCTTCGTCGACGCCGGCGACATGCACCACGCCTTGGGCCCAAAGCGCGCTCTCGAATTGCAGGAGCTTGCGCAACCGCTGCCCCTCGGAGCGGTTTTCGGCTCGCCGGCGCGCGACAGCGTCAAGAACCGCTCTCGCGCCGGCGCGCGGATCTGCTCTGAGCGCACATTCCGTCTCGGCGTCGAGCGGGCGGGCCTCGATGACGTAGCGGCGCCGAATCTCGGCAAGCATCAGGCGTGTCACCGCGACAATCTAGCCGGGATTGCGTCGCGTACAATCGGGAAAGCAGAGCCGCCGGAGCTTAACCCCAGGCTTTCGCGCGAGCGCCATTCGGGCCGCCGGCCGGGCCACGCGCTGTCTGCCTTCGCCGATCGGTCGGGCCGTGATAATATGGCCGGACCGATCGGATATACGGCAAGAGACGGGGAACACTATGGAGCCCAAAGAGGACGCGATCGTCGATATTCCGAAGGAGCGCCTCAGTTTTTTTGGCGGCGCAGGCAAGATGCTCTTGCCTGGTCCGGCGACCGTTGCAGCGTTGATCGAGAAAACGCCGGCAGGCAGGCTCATCACGACCAATCTCCTCTGCCAGAAACTCGCCCGGCAGTTCAACGTCCGCGGGACATGCCCGGTTACAACCCAAAAAGCCCTTGAGGCCCTCGCCCATGATCCCGGCGCCAAAGTCGCCTATTGGCGAGTCGTGAAAGCGAATGGAGGGCTCATGAACCGGTTTCCCGGCGGCGCGGAAGGTCAGGCGGAACGCCTGCGAAAAGAGGGCTTCACGCTCGATAGGAAAGGGAAGACGCCAAAGGTGACGAATTTCCGGGAAAGCCTCGTTCCGCTGTGAGTGGTCTTGACGTCGCCATCGCCGGTCGGGTAAATGGGGTGCAATCTGACGAGGTTATCGCGTGGCGAAGCTTATTGTATCCTTGGCGCTGGAGGGCGGGCAGATCTAGATCTGCACCCGTTCGCTAGCGCTTACCCGAAGGCCCCTCTGAGGGCCTTTTTTGTTGCCTGAGATTCCGATCGACGAGAAAAGGCGGAGTGAAGCGATTATGGCCAAGCACATGACCGGCGCGGAGATGGTCGTCGAGGCGCTGAAGGACCAGGGCGTCGAGATGGTGTTCGGCTATCCGGGCGGCGCTGTGCTGCCGATTTACGACGCGATCTTTCATCAGAACAAGCTGCGCCACATCCTCGTGCGCCACGAGCAGG
Source organism: Roseiarcus sp. (assembly GCA_049584355.1). Lineage (GTDB taxonomy): Bacteria > Pseudomonadota > Alphaproteobacteria > Rhizobiales > Beijerinckiaceae > Roseiarcus. The sequence continues at coordinate 3,215 of JBAUXQ010000639.1, forward strand.
GCGCTGCCCACGCCGCGGAGGGCTACGCCCGCTCGACCGGCAAGGTCGGCGTTCTCCTCGTCACCTCCGGCCCCGGCGCGACCAACGCCATCACCGGCCTCACCGACGCGCTTTGCGATTCGATTCCGCTCGTGTGCATCACCGGGCAGGTGCCGACCCACCTCATCGGCTCCGACGCGTTCCAGGAATGCGACACCACCGGCATCACCCGCAGCTGCACCAAGCACAATTATCTCGTGCGCCGCGTTGACGACCTGCCGCGGATTCTGCACGAGGCCTTCTACATCGCTTCGCACGGCCGCCCCGGCCCGGTTGTCGTCGACATTCCGAAGGACGTGCAATTCGCGAGCGGCGCCTACTCGTTTCAGAAGAACATTCAGCACAAGACCTATCAGCCGCAGCTCAAGGGCGATCTTGAGCGCGTCCGCCACGCGGTTGAGATGATGGCGGCGGCAAAAAAGCCGGTGTTCTATACCGGGGGCGGCGTCATCAATTCCGGGCCGCACGCGTCGACCCTCCTGCGCGAGCTTGTGCGCACGACCGGCTTTCCCGTCACCTCGACCTTGATGGGGCTCGGGGCCTATCCCGCATCCGACCGGCAGTGGCTGGGCATGCTCGGCATGCACGGTTCGTTCGAGGCCAACAACGCGATGCATGACTGCGATCTCATGATCTGCGTCGGCGCCCGTTTTGACGACCGCATCACCGGCCGCCTCGACGCCTTCTCGCCGAAGTCGAGGAAGATCCACATCGACATCGACCCATCGTCGATCAACAAGAACGTCAAAGTCGATCTCGGGATTATCGGCGATTGCGCCCATGTGCTCGAGGACATGGCGCGGCTGTGGCGGGCCGGTTCGCATCAGGCCGATGAGGCCGCGCTCGCCAAATGGTGGAGCGCGATCGACGGCTGGCGGGCGCGCAATTCATTCGGCTTCCGCAATTCCGGGAAGATCATCAAGCCCCAGCACGCGGTGAGAAGGCTCTACGAATTGACCAGGGGTCGCGACGTCTACGTCACGACCGAGGTCGGCCAGCACCAGATGTGGGCCGCGCAGCATTTCGCCTTCGAGGAGCCGAACCGCTGGATGACCTCGGGCGGCCTCGGGACGATGGGCTATGGGCTGCCGGCGGCGATCGGCGTCCAACTCGCCCATCCGAAGTCGCTGGTGGTCGACATCGCCGGCGAAGCCTCGATCCTGATGAACATGCAGGAAATGTCGACCGCGGCGCAGTACCGCCTGCCGGTCAAGATCTTCATTCTCAACAACCAGTACATGGGCATGGTGCGCCAATGGCAAGAGCTCCTGCACGGCGGCCGCTATTCGGAGAGCTACACCGATTCGCTCCCCGACTTCGTCAAGCTCGCCGAGGCTTACGGCGCGCATGGAATCCGCTGCTCCGACCCGGCGAAGCTGGACGCGGCGATCATGGAGATGATCGAGACGCCGAGGACGGTCATTTTCGATTGCGTCGTCGACCAGAAAGAGAACTGCTTCCCGATGATCCCGTCGGGCAAGGCGCACAACGAAATGATCCTGGCCGAGCTCGAGGACGACGCCGGCGTCGAACTCGACAACGTGATCGACGAGAAGGGCAAGATGCTGGTGTGACCGTCCCCCATTCTCCCCCCGGGAGAGGGGTTGCGTGGGGGACCTCCCACCTCGTCCTGAGGAGCCGCGCGAAGCGCGGCGTCTCGAAGGACGCTCCAGGGGGCGATGGATGTGTGACCTGGACCATCCTTCGAGACGCGATGCTGCGCATCGCTCCTCAAGATGAGGGCGGCGGGGTTCGGCGGCGATTGGTGCCTCGACTTGGGGAATTGCGCGCGATGACGGAATTGATCTGATGTTCACTCTTGAAGAAATGCGCCGGGCGCACGAGGTCGTGCTCGGCGCGCTCAAGCCCACGCCGGCGATTCCCTGGCCGCTCCTCGCCGAGCGGCTCGGCGCAGAAGTCACCGTCAAACACGAGAATCATCTGCCGACCGGCGCCTTCAAGGTGCGCGGCGGCCTTGTTTACGTCGACGCGCTGACCAAGCGTGAGCCGGCGACGCGCGGCCTCATTTCGGCGACCCGCGGCAATCACGGCCAGAGCCTCGCTTTCGCCGGGAGGCGCGCTGGTCTCAGCGTGACGATCTTCGCGCCGCAAGGCAATTCGAGCGAGAAAAACGCGGCAATGCGCGCGCTCGGCGCCGAGCTGATCGAGTTCGGCCGCGACTTCCAGGCCGCGCGCGAGGAGGCGATGCGGCTCGCCGACATACGCGGCCTGCATGCGGTTCCGTCCTTCCATCGCGATCTGGCCCTCGGCGTCTCGACCTATGCGCTTGAGCTCCTGACCGAGCGTCCCGATCTCGATGTCCTCTATGTTCCGATCGGGCAGGGGTCGGGAATCTGCGGTTGCATCGCCGCGCGCGACGCGCTCGGTTTGAAGACGGACGTGGTCGGCGTCCAGTCGGCTGAAGCGCCGGCCTATGCACTCTCGTTCGCCGCCGGCCATGTGGTTCGAACCAACGGCGCAGACACTTTTGCCGACGGCATGGCGACGCGCGTTCCCGACGAGGAGGCGTTCGCCATAATCGCCAAGGGCGCGGCGCGGATCACGCTGGTCAGCGACGAAGAGATCGCCTCCGCCATTCGCGCCTACTGGACCGATACCCACAACCTGGCCGAGGGCGCGGGCGCAGCGGCGCTCGCCGCGGCGATGAAGGAGCGATCACGTCTCAAGGGACGCAAGGTCGGACTTGTGCTGTCGGGGAGCAATATCGATTTCGATCTTTTCCGGCGCTGGGTGCTGGCTGCTCCGAGCGCCGCCGCAGCCTGACAAAAAACCCGAAGCGCCGCCCGTTTCATGAGGCCGGCGCGAATGAGGACATGACGCGCAATGAGCAAGATTTCGACCGCTGAGCCGCTGTCGCCCTATTCCTCGGCGACCGCGAAAGCCAACATCGAGACCCACACGCTTTCGGTGCTGGTCGACAATGAGCCCGGCGTCCTGGCGCGGGTGGTCGGCATGTTCGCGGGACGCGGCTATAACATCGAGAGCCTGACGGTCGCCGAGGTCGCGCACGAGACCCATCTTTCGCGCATCACCATTGTCACCTCCGGCACGCCGGAGATCATTGAGCAGATCCGCCATCAGCTCGAGCGCCTGGTTCCCGTCCATTCGGTGAAGGATCTCACGCTCACCGTGCGCGCGATCGAGCGGGAGCTCGCGATGATCAAGGTTCGGGGCAAGGGCGAGAACCGGGTCGAGGCGATGCGCCTCGCCGACGCGTTCCGCGCCAAGGTGATCGACGCCACGACCGAGAGCTTCATCTTCGAACTGACCGGAGCGCCGCGCAAGATCGACGATTTCGTCGAGCTCATGCGCCCGCTCGGCCTGGTCGAGGTCTCTCGCACCGGCGTCGCCGCGATCTCGCGCGGGCCGGAGCCGATCTGAACCCAATTTTTCGGTTCCTCCGCCTCAACATCCCGCTTGCCGCGCCGCCTGCGCCAGCCCAAATCGACGCCTGGCGCGCGACGCGGGGCGACGGCAGGCTCGATGAGCGATGAGACTTTCGATTACGTGATCGTCGGGGCCGGCTCGGCGGGCTGCGTGCTCGCCGACCGGCTCAGCCAAGACGGCCGCTCGACCGTCCTCGTGCTTGAATACGGCGGGTCCGACCGCTCGGTGTTGATCCAGATGCCGGCCGCGCTGTCGATCCCGATGAATATGAAGGCGTATAATTGGGGCTATCTGAGCGAGCCCGAGCCTTATCTCAACGGCCGGCGCATGCATTGTCCCCGCGGCAAGGTTCTCGGCGGCTCGTCCTCGATCAACGGCCTCGTCTATGTGCGTGGCCATCCGCTCGATTTCGAGCGCTGGGAAGAGGAAGGCGCCAAGGGCTGGAGCTATCGCGACGTGCTGCCATACTTCCGTCGCGCGGAGAGCTTTGCCGGCGGCGCCGACGCCTGGCGCGGCGACAGCGGGCCGCTCGCGACGGCGCACGGCCGCAAGTCGAACCCGCTCTACGACGCCTTCATCGAGGCGGGCCGTGAGGCCGGCTACGCGGTGAGCCCCGACCTCAATGGCGAGCGGCAGGAGGGGTTTGGACCCCTCGACATGACGGTCAGGGAGGGCGTGCGCGAGTCGACCGCCAACGCCTATCTGAGGCCCTCGATGAAGCGCCCCAACCTCAAGGTCCTCACTCATGCGCTGGCGACCGGAATCGCATTTGATGGGCGCCGGGCCGTCGGCGTCCATTACCGGCGCCACGGGCTTAAGCTCAAGGTTGGCGCGCGGCGCGAGGTCATTCTTTGCGGCGGGCCGATCAATTCGCCGCAGTTGCTGAAGCTGTCAGGGGTGGGGCCAGCGGCCGAGCTCGGCGCGTTCGGGATCGGTGTCGTCGCCGACCGGCCCGGTGTAGGCGAGAATCTGCAGGATCATCTCGAATTCACTTTCCAGGTCGCCTCCAAACAGCCGATCACGCTCTTTTCCCACACCGGCTTCATTCGGCGCGCGCTGATCGGGGCCGAGTGGCTCCTGCGCGGCAAGGGCCTCGGCGCCTCCAATCATTTCGAGGCCGGCGGCTTCATCCGCTCGCGCGCGGGCGTTCGCTACCCCGACATCCAGTTCCATTTCCTGCCGATGGCGGTCGCCTACGACGGCTCGACCCTGGCGCGAGAGCACGGCTTTCAGGCCCATGTCGGGCCGATGCGGTCGAAAAGCCGCGGCTGGGTGCGTCTCAAGTCGCCCGATCCGGCCGAACCGCCGCTGATCCAGTTCAACTATATGAGCCATGCCGAGGACTGGACCGAGATGCGCTCCTGCGTGCGTCTGACCCGCGAAATCTTCGCTCAAGCCGCCTTCGATCCCTATCGCGGCCGGGAAATCCAGCCCGGGACAAAATGCGTCGGCGACGAAGCGATCGACGCCTTCGTGCGCGAGCGCGTCGACAGCGCCTATCATCCGTCCTGCACCTGCAAGATGGGATCGCCAGCGGACCCGTTGGCCGTGGTCGATCCGCAAACGAGGGTGATCGGCGTCGAGGGTCTGCGCGTCGTCGATTCCTCGATCATGCCCTCGATCACCAACGGCAACCTCAACGCGCCGACGATTATGATCGGCGAAAAGGCGGCTGACATGATCCTGGGCCGCGATCCCTTGCCGGCCTCGAACGCGCCCTATTATGTCGCGCCGGACTGGGAGGAGCGGCAGCGCTGAACGGGCGCAGGGCGGTGTCTTGCACGACCCCTCTTGAGTTACGACCAGAAAGGCCTACATTCTGGTCGTTCGGGACAGAAAGACTTTCCAATGAGAACATGGCAGGTCCAGGAGGCGAAGACGCGCCTCAGCGAGGTTATCGAGCGCGCGCGCTCCGAAGGACCCCAGTCGATTACTCGGCACGGCAGGGAGCGCGCCGTGGTGCTCTCGATTGAGGACTATCGCTCGCTCGTCGCCCAAAGGCCGGATTTCAAATCCTATCTGCTTGGCGGCCCCAAGATCGACGATTTCTCGGTCGAACGCGATCCAAGCAGCGGTCGAGAGATCGACCTTTGATTGGGACAGGAGGCTATCTTCTCGACACCAATGTCATCTCCGAGACGCGCAAGTCTCGCGCCGACGTCGGCGTCATCGCGTTCCTTTCGGCGGCCGACTCGGCGGGATTGTACCTCAGTGTCCTGACGCTTGGGGAATTGCGAAGGGGCGTCGCCGCCAAACGGCGAACCGACACCGTCGCCGGAGATCAGCTCGGCGTATGGGTTGACGGGATCGAAGCGAACTTCGCCGATCGCTTGCTGTCGATCGACGCCCAAACAGCAAGACTATGGGGCGAACTCTCGGCTAGGCGGAGCCTGCCCGTTGTCGATACGCTTATCGCGGCCACGGCAGTGAACCACGGCCTCACTCTGGTCACGCGCAATATCCGCGACATCGAGTCGACAGGCGTAAGGCTGATTGATCCTTGGAGCGCCAGAAGCTGAGCCAAGATGCGCCTGTAACCCAGGTCAGGTAAGCGAGGTCACTCTTGCAAGCGCCGCTCCCGGGTGTTTGGCGCCAGTCGCTGTCTTGGCCTTATGGTGATGCCCAGCCCGGATTTTTCGGGTTCAAATCGCTCGCGCGCTGGCGCAAGGTCCCACGCGACCAGGCAGAACGTCGGGAAAGGCTGGAAGCCCATGACGGATACCGCTCCGACCGCCGCCAAGGAGCCAAGACGCGGCCGCGAGGCGCGCAGGACCGCGCGCGCCCATCGCTCGCATGCGTCCGTCCCTTACATCACGCGCAACATCCCGCTCACGGAAATTCTGAGCGAAGAAGGCCTCGAAACGATCGAACGCAACGCCGAGACGCTGCTGCAGGAGATCGGCATCGAGTTCCGCGACTTTCCCCGGGCGCTTACTCTCCTTCGCAACGCCGGCTGCGACATCAAGGGCGAGCGGGTGCGCTTCCCGCGCGGCCTGGCGCGTGAGCTCTGCGCCACCGCGCCGGCGCAATACGTTCAGCACGCGCGCAACCCTGACCGCAATGTGCTGATCGGCGGCGACGCGATGGTGTTCGCTCCCAACTACGGCTCGCCGTTCGTCCACGACCTCGACAACGGCCGCCGCTACGGGACGCTGAAAGACTTCCAAAATTTCGTCAAGCTCTCCTACATGAGCCCCTATATCCACCATTCCGGCGGCACCGTGTGCGAGCCGGTCGACCTGCCCGTCAACAAGCGGCATTTCGAGATGGTGTATGCGCACCTCAAATATTCGGACAAGCCGTTCATGGGGTCGGTGACCAAGCCCGAACGCGCCGAGGACAGCGTCCGCATCTGCGAGCTTCTGTTCGGCGAGGATTTCGTCCGCGACAACACGGTGCTGACGAGCCTTATCAACGCCAATTCGCCGCTGGTCTGGGATTCGAGCATGCTCGGCGCCGCGGACGCCTATGCTCGCAGCAATCAGGCCTGCATCATCACCCCGTTCATTCTGTCCGGCGCGATGAGCCCGGTGACGGTCGCCGGCACCCTGACCCAGGTGCTGGCCGAAGTGCTCGCCGGAACCGCGTTCTGCCAGCTCACCCGACCCGGCGCGCCGGTGGTGTTCGGAACCTTCGTCTCGACGCTCTCCATGCAGTCCGGCGCCCCGACCTTCGGTACGCCCGAGGCGACGCTGGCGATCTTCGGCGCCGGCCAGCTCGCGCGGCGGATGAACATGCCGTTCCGCACCGGCGGCTCGCTCTGCGCCTCCAAGATCCCCGACGCCCAGGCGGCCTACGAAAGCGCGCAGACGCTCCTGCCGACGGTGCTGGCGGGGGCCAATTTCGTGCTGCACGCCGCCGGCTGGCTCGAGGGCGGCCTCTCCGCGTCCTACGAGAAGTTCGTAATGGACTTCGACCAACTCGGGGCGATGCACGTTCTGGCCAAGGGCGTGGATTTCAGTGACAACGGCCAGGCGATGGAGGCCTTCCACGAGGTCGAGCCGGGCGGCCATTTTCTCGGCTGCGCCCACACCCAGGCCAATTTCGAGACCGCCTTCTATCGCTCGAACATCGCCGACAACAATTCGGTCGAGCAGTGGCGGGAGGAGGGCTCCAAGGACGCCGCGACCCGCGCCAACGGCTTATGGAAGTCGATGCTGGCCGAATACGAACCGCCGCCGCTCGACCCCGCCAAGGACGAAGCGATCCGCGAGTTCATCGACAAGCGCAAGGCGTCGATGCCGGATGCGACCTATTGATGCGCGCACGAGCCTTTGGACGTTCGGCGCCGCCCCCACCACCACGCCTTACGGCGTGGTCCCCCTC
>JBAUXQ010000640.1:0-4737 GCA_049584355.1 Roseiarcus sp.
GCCAGGCGCGACGCGGCGCTCATTCCGGAACTTCTGGCGGACGCAATGAAAACCGATTCCACGGCCCGCATCGGCTTTGTCGGCGTGTTCACAAACAGACGTCAATAGCTCTGGCAGCTCGGCAAGAGCGGGTCGCGTTTGCGATGACAAATCTCACGGGCATGGTCGCCAAGTTCTTTGGCGAGTAGAGCGATCTTGCGGCGCGGTCGCCGCCGCATGAAGTCTGAATATGGAAGAGGGCCCAGGTCGAAGCTCGGCTCAAGGCGCTCGGGCATATCACCTCGGCGCCGTCCTTTCCCGAGGTCTATTATCTGCACGGCGACGGCGGCGAGCTCACGCACGAGTTCGTCGCACATGCCTCTGGGACCTCGCAGTGGCATATGCGGTCCGCCGGGCTCGGCGTCGTCGTGACTCTGCCTGCGGAGGCCGGCAAGAAGGATGTCGTGAACGTGGCCGGGGTTTCCCGAAACGATGCGACGGTGACTATCACTTCGGCCGCGAACGGGGCGCAAAAGCATGCGACCGTTTCGCTCTCCGGGGGAAGCCGGACGGGAGCCTCGACTTTCACGCTCAGCAACCTGGCGCTGACGCCGGGCAAGGCGTTGAAGCTGTCATTGGCGGCGGACGGATCGGGCGTGAACCTGCACAGTCCCGACGCGGCTTCGTCGTTCGACCTCGCGGTCCAGACCGGCGCCGCCGAGCCTCGGACCTTCCGCGGCCTTTCGCTTGACTCCGGCAAGGCCGCGACCCTCGCGCTGGCGTCGGGCGCGTCGGGGCCGGTCAATATGAAGGTGCTGGACCGGCCAGGCGGGACGGTTCTGACGGAGAAGGCTCTGAACTGAACTCTTCAACGGCCGTCCGACTTTCCGCCCGGGGGCGCGCCCTGACGTCGTCTCGGACGACGGTGGGGCGCCCTCCGCTAAAACATGGGCGCAGCCGATGGGAGCCGGGTCGCGCGGCCGAGGTCCTTTGCGGAGGCGAAAGGAGCCGCTCAAATCCTCGCGCCGAGCGCGATGCGCATGAGGTCCATGGCGGAGCGGGCGCCGAGCTTCTGTTTGAGCTGGGTGCAATTGTTGGCGACGGTCTTATAGGAGACGTTCAACAGGTCGGCGATCTGGGCCATGGTGCGGCCTGCGGCGAGGAGGCGCAGGATTTCGAGTTCGCGTGGGCTCAGGCTCGAAATCGGGTCGGCGTTGCCGCCGGCGCGCAGGAACGCGATCTGCCGCGCCGTCTCGGGGTGCAGATAGAGGCCGCCGCTCGCCACCTGCTTCACCGCTTCGGCGAACAGCGTCGGGTCGTCGTTCTTGGCGATGTAGCCTTTGGCGCCGGCCTCAATCGCGCGCGCGGCGACGACCGGGTCGTCATTCATGCTGAAGACGACGAGCCGCGCTTCCGGCTCTCGTTCGAGGATCCGTCGCAGAAGCTCCAGTCCCGAATGTCCCGGCAGATTGATGTCGATCACCGCGACGTCGGGTCTCGAGTCGAAAAAAGCGGCGAAGCCGAACGCGCCGTCTCGCGCCTCGAGGACCTCGACGCCTGGGTCTGTCTCCAGAAGCGCCCGGCATCCCGATATGACGATCGGATGGTCGTCGACGATTAGAACCCGCAAGAGCTTGAACCTTCCCTGGCGGACCAAGCAATGGGACGCATGGTGCGCATTCCGTCCCAGCATTGACAGCAGCGCAAGCAAAATCAACGGTGAAGCCGGAAAGGCGTGAGACGGATGTGGCGTTCGATCTCCCTGCGCACTCGGCTCAATCTCATTTTCGCTTCGCTGTTCGCCCTCTGGCTTGTGGTCGACGCCGGCCACGTTGTCTTTCAGGCGAGCGGGCGAACACGCGCCGAAACGCAAAGCGCAATGCGGCTGACCAAGGATTTCGTGGCGACCGCGCTCGCCCGGTTGCCGGACAGGCCCGAGCGTAGCGCGGTCGAGGCGCTCGTCGCCAGCCTTCAGAACCTGAGGCACGTGCGAGCCGGTCTTGGCGAGCCGTCGCTCGCTTCATCGATCATGCTAGAGGCGAACAACGACTCGGAAGCCCCGCGCTGGTTTCGCGCGCTCGTCAATGCGCCGAGCGAAGTCGCCGCCATTCCGGTGAGTTTGAGCGACGGCACGACGGAATCAATCGTCATCGTCGCCGATCCTGCCGACGAGATCGACGAAGTCTGGGCTGGCGCGCGCGACCACGTGCTGGTCGGCGCGCTGATGGCCGCGGCGGCGTTGGGAGTGACAAGTCTTCTGGTCGGGCGCGCGGTGAAACCTCTTGGCGTCGCCAGCGCAACGCTCGCGCGCCTTGAGGCGGGCGACTATGCGGCGCGCGCCGAAGGCGGCGGGCCGCCCGAAATTCGCAATCTCAACGCCAAGATCGACAGTCTCGCGCAAGCGCTTGGCGGCCTGAAGCGCGCCAACAGTGAATTGGCCGAGCGGGTTTTCGACGCCCAGGACGAGGAACGTCAGGTGATCGCCCACGAGCTCCATGACGAATTCGGGCCGCATCTCTTCGCGTTACGCGCGAGCGCCGCCGTGCTGGCGAAAAGGGTCAGCGACGATCCCGCCGCTCGCGCTGCGGCGAGCGCGATCGAGGCCCAGGTCGAAGCGCTTCAACGCCAGAACCGCCGCATTCTCGCCGACCTCCGTCCAGCCGCGCTCGAGGAATTGGGGCTCGCCGAGGCGCTCGAGGGGCTCGTCGCCCATTGGCGACGCACCGAACCCAGAGTCGCGGTCACGCTGGCTGTCGATCCGCGCGTCGAGGCGATGAGCGAGCGCGCGAGCCTCATGGCCTATCGTTTCGTCCAGGAGGCGATGACCAACGCGTTTCGTCACGCCGGCGCGACGCGGATCGACGTGTCGCTTAGGTTCGAAACGCCGGCGCTCGAGCCGAGCCCGGGCGACGCGGGCTTAGGGGGATTCGTGATTCAGGTCGGCGACGACGGTCGCGGATTGCAGGGCGAAACCGAGGCCGGGATGGGGCTTGCCGGGATGCGCGACCGGGTCCGTCTGCTTGGGGGGCAGGTCGCGATCGGCTCTCCGCCCGGAGGCGGCGTCGTGGTCGAGGCGCGTTTCGGCGCGGCTGGAGCCGTCGGCGAGCGGGAAAAATTCCTGACAGATCCGGGAGTGAATCCCATAAAGGCTTCTAATGATTGAAATTACTTGCGGCGAGCGACGCGTCTATCTTCACTAGGCCGCAAGCGAGCATATGAGATTTTGCGCTCTATAACTCCCGGACGAGCTTGCTCGCGGCGCTATTTCGTTCGGGGACGCGGAGGGGACGGCGGATGACTCGCTTTGCGACTCGGCTTCTGCGGGCTTCCGGCTTTGCCGCTCTAGCGGCGGCGACTTCGGCGCGCGCGGACACCATCGTGCTGCCGACCTTCGACGTCGTCGCGACGACGCCCCTGAACGGCGGCCAGATCAACGTTTCGCAGTCTCCCTTCGCAGTGTGGCAGACCAGCGCGCAGAACATTCAAACTTTCAACGATACCACGCTCCCCGGCGCGCTGGCCCGCTCGGCGCCCGGCGTCACCGTCGGCAATGTGTCAGGCAACGAGTTCGAGCCGGACCTCTCCTATCGTGGTTTCGATGCGACCGCGGTCACCGGCACGCCGCAAGGGCTGGCCGTCTACCAGAACGGCACGCGCATCAACGAGGCGTTCGGCGACGTCGTCAATTGGGACCTCATCCCAGCAAATGCGATCGACAAGACGACGATCGTCGCCGCAAACCCGATCTTCGGGCTCAACGCCCTCGGCGGGGCCGTCACCGTGACGATGAAGAACGGCTTCACCTGGCAGGGTTTCGAAGCCGATTTCGAGGGCGGCTCATTCTACCGCGCGCAAGAGCAAATTCAGTTCGGCAAGCAGGTCGGCGCCTGGTCGGTCTACATGGCGGCCAATCAGATCAACGACGGCGGCTGGCGGGTCGCCGAAGCGTCGCAACTGACCAACTTCTACGGCGACGTCGGCTACAAGGCGAACGGGTTTGAGTCGCACCTGCAACTGACCGCGGGGAACACCCAGTTCGGCGTCACCGCTTACACGCCGATCCAGCAACTGCAGACGAACTGGGGCAGCGTCTACACCATTCCCCAGACGACCGATAACCAGATGGCGATGCTCCAGTGGACTGGCGCTTACGCCTACTCGCCCACGCTGAACTTCCAGGCCGGGGCCTATTTCCGCCAGTTCAACCAGCAGCACGTAGACGGCAACGGGACCGACGTGACGCCCTGTCCGCCATACTCGTGCCTGAACGGGAGCCCGGCGCATAACACGCTGGGCGGAATCATTCCCGACATCTCGCAGGGTGGAACGCTCGACCTCGGCGAGGACGACGACAACCAGACGCAATCGCGCTCCGTCGGCGTCAGCGGGCAGGTTGTCGACACGGACAAGATTTTCGGCCACGACAATACGCTGACCGCCGGCACGTCGCTCGACTACGGCTGGACCCATTACACCGGCAACAGCACGCTCGGCACGATCGCTTTCACGAACAATTCGTACCCGCTGACCGCCTCCCCGTACATTATCGACGAGCCCGACAGCTTTCTGAACCCGATCGACGTCAGAGCGAACAACACCTATGCCGGCCTCTACGCGCTGGATACCTTCAGCGCGACGGACCGTCTGACGCTGACCGGCGGCGCGCGCTTCAATTTCGCCGGGATCAGCCTCGAGGGCACCAACGACGCTCTCCTCAGCGGTTACTCGGACTACTTCCATCTCAATCCGACGGCCGGC
>JBAUXQ010000641.1:0-2982 GCA_049584355.1 Roseiarcus sp.
CCGGCATCGTCGACCAGGTCAACGACGTCGTGGCGACGGTGCGCCAGAACAGGGGCAACATCGACTTGACACTCAAGAATTTCGGCGAGCTCTCCGGCAAGCTCAACAATTCGGCCGACAAGGTCGACGGCGTGTTGACGGCCGCCCAAAGCTTCCTTGGGTCGCCCAGTACGAAGGGGGCGGTCGACCGCATCAGCGACGCGGCGCTCTCGGTGAAGAGACTCGCCGACGACACCGACGCAAAGGTGAAGGACATTGGCGGGGGATTAAGCCGATTCGTCAATTCGGGCTTGCGGGAATATGAGGCGCTCGCCGTCGAGGGGCGTCGAACGGTCAGCGACATTGACAGCGCGGTGCGGTCGTTCGAGCGCAACCCGAATCAGCTCATTTTCGGCTCGAAGCCGTCGCTGCCAGAATATCACGGCGGGCAATGATGGCGCGGGCAGGGGGCGGATTCTGGGGCCGATCGAAATTCGCCGCTGTCGGCGCTGTCGCGCTGGCTGTTGCGGCATGCGCGAGCGGACCGCCGCCGACGATGTTCGATCTTGCCGCCGCGACGCCGCCGCCGGCGCGCGGGTTGAGGGCGCAGATCCGGGTCGGCCAACCGACCGCAACGGCCAATCTCGACAGCGATCGCATCCTCGTGCGCGATTCGGACACGCTGGCCATCCTTGAGGGCGCCCGCTGGTCGGAATCGCTGCCGGCGCTCTTCCGCACGCGGCTGGCGCAGAGTTTCCAGAACGCCGGGCTCGCCCGCTGGATCGACGGCCCGGCGGCGAACGCGGATTACGAGATCGATCTCGACATCCGCGCCTTCGAGCTCGACGCCCAGACGAAAGAAGTCCATGTCGACATCGCCGCCTGGATCGTCTCGCTTGGGAGCGGGCGGATCAGGGCGGACCAGATTTTCACCCTGCGCGAGCCGCTTGCGTCAACCGACCCCGCGGCCGTCGCCGCCGCGATGGATCAGGCGGCTTCGACCGTCATGACCGGAATCGTCAGATTCGTCGACAAGACGTTATGAGGCCCCCCGCGAGGCCCCTGGACGCGCCGCGGCGCTGACAGGCGGCTTACCCGTGCGCCGCTTCCCGCGCGAAGAACGCTTTGGCGTGCGCGATGTCGGCCTGCGTCAGGCCATGGCCGGCGGGCAGCTCGACGCGTTCGACCCGCGCCCCGGCGCTGGCCAGCGCCTGAGCCAGCTTCTCGGCGCCGGAACGGGGAATGACGGGATCGTTCAGTCCCGACAAGATCATGACCGGAATGCCGGAAAGATCGGGCCGCGGCGGTTCGGCCAGCGGCGTCGTGGCCCGCAGCAGGATGGCGCCGGCCAGGGTCCGCGGATGCATAAGCAGAACGGCCGCGGCGATGTTGGCGCCGTTCGAATAGCCGAGCGCCAGCGGTTGAGCGAGGCCGTAGGCGCGGCGCGCCTCGGCGACGAAATGGCTAAGCTCGGTCGCGCGGCGCCGCACGTCGTCCTCGTCGAACAGGCCCTCGCGAAAGCGCTTGAAGAAGCGCGGCATGTCGGCTTCGAGCACGTTCCCGCGCGGAGAAAGGAGCGCCGCCCCGGGCGCGATCTCGCGGCCGAGCGGCAAGAGGTCGGTTTCGTCGCCGCCCGTTCCGTGGAGAAGGAGAACCGGCGGCAGGCTCGGGTCGCCGCCGGGCTCGAAGCGATGGATATAGGCGAGCGCAGGCGCCATCATCGGTTTCCGCGAAGCGACGGGCATTGCAAGGTTCGGCCCTCGGCTAGTCGAGCTTGGGCAGCGCCGCTTCGATTGCGGCGCGGCGCCCCTCGAGGAACGGCGGCAATTTGAGCGCCTGCCCGAGCGAAGCAACCGGCTCGTCGACGGCGAAGCCGGGCGGATCGGTCGCGATTTCGAACAGCACCCGGCCGGGCTCGCGGAAATAGACCGAGCGGAAATAGTTGCGGTCCTTCTGCTCGGTCGTGCGCAGATGGTGATCCTGGACAAGCTTCTTGACCATCGCGGCTTGCGCCGCGTCGTCCGCCGCCCGAAACGCGATGTGGTGAACCGAGCCCGCGCCCTGTCGCGCCATCAGGAATTCGCCCGCTGTCCTGAGGTCGACAAGGCCGCCGACCTCGACGCCGGGCGCGCGATACCGTTGCGTTAAGCCCTCGCGGCCATCGGCGACAAAGCCAAATACGTCGGTCAGGATGGCGGCGGTCGGGGCGGCTTCTGCCAGCAGCAGGCTCACGCTGTGGAAGCCGCGAATCGCGTGTTCCGCCGGAGGCTCCGTGGCGCTCCATCCTGGCGCGGCCTCGGCGCCCCTGACGCCTGCGAGCGCGAGCCGGGTCCCGTCGCGGTCCTTGAATGCGAGCGTCGTTTCGCCGAACCGCTTCGCGGGCGGATCATGGGCGACGCCCTTCTCGATGAAGCGCTGGGTCCAATAGCCGATCGAGCCTACCGGAACGCTGAATACGGTCTCTTGCGCCTCGCCGATTCCGAGCCGGCCGGGCGGCGCGCCCTCCCAGGGGAAAAAGGTGAGGATCGTGCCCGGATGGCCGGCCCCGTCGCCATAATAAAGGTGATAGGAGCCGGGATCGTCGAAATTGACCGTCTTCTTCACCAGGCGCAGGCCGAGCGTTCCGGTATAGAAATCGAGGTTGCGGCGCGCCGAACCTGCAATGGCCGTGACATGATGGATGCCGCTGGGCATGCGCCGCTCCGTTTCGCCGTAATCGGATCTGGCGTTTGACCTCGGCTTCGTGGTTTCCGATGCGGCAGGCGATTGTATCCCGGTCGAGGCTTGAGGCCAACTTCGAGCCCGTTGATCTCGATCCATGCGAGCTGCTGACGCTTTGGCCGTCCGATCGAGCGCCGCCGATGCGACTTGACGATCTTCTACGCGCCGGGACGGCCTTGCATCTCAAGCCGCTTCGCTGGGCCGCCGCTCGATGAACTCAGCGGCGATCGTCACGCCAATCCTCGACTCCGCGAGCGCTCGGCGCAGGGCGTCCCCGAGCGC
>JBAUXQ010000642.1:0-1726 GCA_049584355.1 Roseiarcus sp.
GGGTGCTCCGTGAGAATCGCGCCCGCGGCCTTTTCCGCGTCGCCGGAGAAATCCGGTCCGCCAATGCCCTGCTCGGCGACGATCTTGATGTCGGGATAGTCCTCCTGGATCGTCTTTTTGAAACCGTCGTAGCGCTGGCGGGTGACGAAAAAGTCCGCCGCATGGAACACAAGGCCGATCTCGCCTTTGCCGCCGAGGGCCTTCGCCATGAGGTGCGCAGCCGCAACGCCGTTGCCGTAGTTATCGGCGGAGACCGAGCTCACGTATTCCTTGCCGGCCGTGAAGCCCTTCGGGACGTTGTCCATGAACACGAGCTTCACGCCCTTGTCCGCCGCCGCCTTGTATGCCGCCGCGGTCGCAACCGGGTCTACCGGAATGGAGACGATAATGTCGGGCTTCTTTGCCATAACAGTTTCGATGTCGGCGACCTGCTTCTCCGGTTTGAAGCCGGCGTCGGTTACGGCGATGACCTCAATGCCTTCGGCGGCAAACTGGGCCTTGAGCGCTGCCTCCTGCGCGTTCGACCAGTCGTTGCCGCCGTAGTGGAACACGAGCGCGGCCGTGGCATGCTTGGCCTTCACCTTGGCGAGCTCGTCGGGTGTGAGCGACACGCCCGAGGCTGGGCTAGCCTTCTCGCCGTTCGGGCCGGTCGAGAAGACTTGCGTCTTCATTGCCGCCAACGCGGCGTCGGGATCGGTGGCGTGAGCCGGCAGGGCCAGGACCCCGGCCAGAGCCAGCGCAGAAGTGGCGGCGAACAGATTCAGCGTTTTCATGTTGTTGTCCTCCTTTGAAGCAAAGTCGTCCGGTCAAGCGCCGGCTCGACGGTTGTAAAGGCAGCCGAGGCTCGGCCCTCTTCCACATCGCCCGATTCAGGTTCCGGCGATGGTTGACTTGAGGAAGGCCAGGCTTCGCTCGGCGCCGCCTCTGGGATCCGGCCAGGCGTCAAGCTCGACAAGGATCCAGCCGCGGTAGTTGGTATCGACAAGGGCTTTGATGACTGGCGCATTGTCGAGGTCACCCTCGTCGAGCGGAGTGAAGGCGAACGGCTCGCGGCGCAGGCCCTTGAGGTGCACGTAGGAGATGCGCGAACGATGCTTGCGGACCATCGCGGCGACATCACCGCCGGCCGCGGCCAGATGCGCGGTATCGGGGCAGAACCCAATCGAGGTCAGTCCGAAAATCCGGTCCACTTCGGTAGGACCTTCGACCATCGTCGAGAGATGGGGGTGATAGTGGGCCTTTAGGCCGCGCGCCTTGGCGACGGCGACGACCTTCTCCAGGCCGCCTGCCAGGCGCTCGTAGTCGCCGGGTTGCACGCCTTCCAGGCGTTTGGCGCCACCCCCGACCACCAGATGCTCAGCCGAGAGCGCCGCAGCCGCATCGGCGACCCGCGCGATGCGTCCAAGTTCTTCGTCGAGCGCGTCGGCGAATATGAAGTTGGCGCCGGAATACACGCCGACGAGGCTGACGCCCGCGCCGGACAGCGCCGCCTTCAGGGCCGAAGGGCCGCCCGGATAGTCGAGCACGTTTCCATCGAACAGTTCGACGCCCTGGTAGCCGGCGGCGCCGATGTCGGCGATCGCCCGGCTCATGTCGCCGAAGGTCACATAGGTGAGTTGACCGATCGAGGTGACGCCAACCGCATTGCCACCCAGAGGCCCCCAACAGTTGGCTTGATAGGCAAATCGCACGTCCACGCGCCTTCCTCCCATTGAATCATCCGCCC
>JBAUXQ010000643.1:0-8358 GCA_049584355.1 Roseiarcus sp.
GCGCAAGCCCGATCACCGGGCCGGGGGCGGGAAGAGCGAGCCCGCGCGCCGCGACTTCGCCGACGAGCTGAAAAACGAGGAGGATGAAGAAGCCGCGGATCATGGCGCGTTTGTCGCCGCAACGAGGCAGCGACGTCAACGCGGGCTCAATTTTCGCAGACAATCGCCGGATTTTGTGCTAGTTCGGGTGAGCCGAGGGGCGCCATGAGCGAAACCCGAAAAATTGCGGCGATCCTAGTTTCGGATGTGGTCGGCTATAGCCGGCTCGCTGGCGCGGACGAAGATCGAACTCTGGCCCGGTTGCGCGCACTGCGCAGCGATCTGATTGATCCCACGATCTCCGTACACCATGGCCGCATCGTCAAGCGCACCGGCGACGGCAGCGTCATAGAGTTCCGCAGCGTGGTCGACGCGGTGCGCTGCGCACTCGAAGTGCAGCATACCATGGTCGAGCGCAACGCGGGTGTCGCGCCCGAGAAGCGCATAGAATTTCGCATCGGCATCCATCTGGGCGACGTCGTCGAGGAGAGCGACGGCGATCTCATGGGCGACGGCGTGAATATCGCTGCGCGACTGGAAGGGATTGCTGAACCGGGCGCGATCTGTCTGTCCGAGGACGCTTACCGTCAGGTGAAGGGCCGGCTCGATCTCGCGGTCAGCGATCTCGGCCAGACCCAACTGAAGAACATCGCTGAGCCGATCCGGGTTTATTCGCTTCGAGTCGGCGTCCCCGCCCAGGCAAACCCCGCGAAGCCGGCGGCTGCGGCGGCGGCGGCGCCGAAAAAGCGTTCGGCGCTAATGCCCCTGGCCGTCGGGACCGCCGCATTGCTGATCCTGATCGGCGCCGCCGGGTGGTGGTTCCTCAATGAGAACCGGCCTGCGGCCATCGCTTCGAAGGCGCCGGCCGAAGCGGCGCATCTTTCCATCGTGGTGCTGCCTTTCACCAATCTCTCCAACGATCCCGCCCAAGATTATTTCGCCGACGGGATCACTGAAAATCTGACCACCGACTTGTCACGCATTCGCAACAGCTTCGTCATCGCGCGCAATACCGCCTTCACCTTCAAGGGGAAGGCCCTCGACGCCAAGGAGATCGGCAAGGAGCTTGGCGTGCGCTATGTGCTCGAAGGCTCGGTGCAGCGCGATCAGAACCGGATGCGCGTCAACGCGCAGCTCATCGACGCGCAATCTGGCGCGCATCTCTGGGCCGACCGCTTCGAGGAGGACGCCTCCGACCTGTTCAAGCTGCAGGATCAGGTGGTCGCACGACTGGCCAACAGTCTGGGCTATGAACTTGTCAAGGCGGAAGCGACGAAGGGCGCCCGCTCGACCAACCCCGACGCGAACGATCTCGTCATGCGCGGTCTGGCGCTCTTCAACGAGCAGACTCAGCCCAGCAAGGAGAGGAACGATGCGTCGCGGGCTTTCTATGAACAGGCGCTCGCGATCGAGCCTGACAACGCGGCGGCAATCGCCGGTTCGGCTTTCACGTATTTTATTGAATACATCTTTGGATACGGAAATGCCGGGACCGACTACGACGCCAAAATACTTGGTCAGGCAGACCGGGCGATCGCGCTCGCGCCGGATTACGACCTACCGTACGAGGCGAAAGGCTCTTACTTGTCGCTGTCGGGCCGTTATGACGAGGCCATACGCGCTCTCAACGCCGGCATCGCCGTCAATCCGAACAATCCGAGTTTCTACCAAACGCGAGCGGGAGCGGAAATATCCCTGGGCCATTTCGACGAGGCGAAATCCGATTTGCAACAGGCGATTCGGTTGAGCCCGCATGACCCGCTAATGACGGTCATGACCACCCAGTTTGGCGACATAGAAATTGGCTCCGGTCGTCCCGAAGCCGCAATCATCGAATACCGAAAGTCGCTCGACGCGGGCGATCACACTTACTGGAACTACGCAAACCTCGCCGCTTCTTATGCGCTTTTGGGCAAAATGGACGAGGCGAAGCCGTTCGTCGCCGAAACCCTTCGCGTCAATCCGAGCTTCACCATCAAATGGTTTCGCGAGCACGCGGAGGACATTCCCAAGCGTACCGAAGGCCTGCGCAAGGCCGGATTTGCGGAGGATTGAGTAGGAGCGGCAAAGTGGCCGCGATTGGTCACCGGGCGAGCGCTGGTTTGAAGCCTCACGCCCCGGCGATGATCGCCTTCAGGAAGGCGACGTGGCGGGCGAAGGCCGCCCGTCCTTGCGCACTTGCCTTGACGGTGGTGCGCGGGCGCCGGGCGACAAAGGCCTTGGTCACTTCGACATAGCCCGCGCGCGTCAGGTGATCGAGATGCGCGCCGAGGTTGCCGTCGGTCGCGCCGGTCAGGCCCTTGAGCCGCGTGAAGTCGAGGCCCTCGTCGCTCGGGTCGCATGCGGTCAGCGCCGCCATGACGCGCAGGCGGATCGGCTGATGGATGATCTCGTCGGGCCCGTCCATCGCCTCAGGCCCGCCGCATCCAGAGGCCGCACAGGATGAATCCGCCGCCGGTGACGACCGCCATGCACAGCGCAAAAGCCGCGCCGGACCAGAAGTATGTCGCGACGATCAAGGCGGTGAGGCCAAGGCCGAGCGCGGTGAAGGCCGGTCCGAACCAGAGCCCGGCGACCGCATAGCCGAACAGGAACAGGGTCGGCCAGAAGGCCATCTGCTGGCGCGGGCTGAAATCCCCGATGAGGTTGGCCCAGATCCAGCCGAAGGCGTAGAACAACAGGAACGCGGCGAGCGTCCGCATTGGCGGGCGGGCGCCGGCGGTCGCGCCGCGGCTGAGAATGGCGATCGTGCCGGCGATGCCGATCGCGTCGACCAAAAACCATCGTGGGCCGAACCATCCCGGCGCGAGCGCGATCAGCCCGTCGCGCGCGAGGTTGATTGCGCCCCACAGCATGATGATGAGGGCCGCGCTCCGATAGATGCGCGATTGCTTGACCTTGGCGACGACAATGTCGACGTCGGCGAGCATCCTGGCTGCTTCATCGGAGCGGATGGTCATCGGGCTAGCTCGCGGGCTGGGCCCCGGCGCTGCGAGCGGGCGCATCGCGCCCGGGGAGCAGGCCGAGCCGGCGGCACAGAAAGAAGAGGCGCCGGCCTTGCGTCGCGCTGATGACGATCATCAGGCCGAGACTGACGCCGCCGCCGACCGACCTGAGCGCCATCGCCTCGAGCATCGGCAGGGTCCAGGCCAGCCAAAAGTAGACCGCCGCCTTGAGGAAGAAGTACGCCGCCCAGACAAGCGTGAACAGGCGAAAGAAGCCGCGCACCTCCTGGGTGGCGACGAAGGTTTCGCCGCGCTGCTCGGCGACCTCCTGGATGATCGGCTTCTCTCCCAGCGCGCCGGCGACGAAAGCGAGACCGGTCGCCGCATTGGTGATCACTGCTTCGTATTTGAGCATGAAGGGCGAGGTCGAAGCGAGATCGACAAGGCCGAAGACGAGGGTCAGGCCGCTGGTCAGGAGATAGAGCCGGGTGAAAGCAAGGCCCTTCAGCCGGCGCCATGCGGCGTCGGCGGCGATGAACAGGATGGAGCCGAGGATCGCCGGCTTCACCCCGAGCGTCGCGGCGAGCGACCAGAAGACGATGAGCGGCCCGAATTCGGCCAGGGCGAATCGGGCGGCCGCAATCAATCGGGACATAGAAGCGCTCCTCGCTCACGCGCCGGGTTCGGCCATCGCGGCGAGGATCGCCTTGATCGCGTCGGGCCGATAGACGACGCCCATGTGGTCGACGTTAGGCACGATCGTCATGGCGGCCCCGAGCGGCGGCAGCTCGCGGCGATAGGCCTCGGCGTCCATCAATTCATCGTCCGCCCCGGCGACGACCGCAATGCGGCCTTTGGCGCGCAGGAAGGCGCCCTTCCAGTCGAGCGGCGCGGTATAGTTCTGCATCAGGCGGAAGGAATATTGGCTGGTCACGCCCATTTTAGCCTCAGGCGCGTTGGCGAACGCGATCGCCGGCAACGACTGCGGCCAGTCGATCCCGATCCTTTCGAGCATGACCGTCGCGACGATGCGCGGCGTGTCCGGCGAAGCCCACCGGCCCGGCCCCTCCGCCGGACGGTTGGTCGGCGCGGAATAGCCGAGATATGGCGCGAGCAGCACGAAGCGGTCGAATGCGTCTCCGAGCGGGCTCCCGGCGATGCGCAGCGCGAACCCGCCGCCTGCCGAATGGCCGATGAGCGAGAACCGGGCGGCCGGAGCGGCTTTGCGCAATTCGGCGACGAGATCGGCGAGGTCGTCGTCGAGCTCGCCGCGATAGGCGATGTCGCCGCGGGTCCCTGAGGCGCCGTGGCCGCGGATATCGAGGGCGACCCCGGTCACGCCGGCTTGGGCGAGCGCCTTCGCGATGTGATCCATCTCGATCGAACTGGCCGAAGAGCCGTGGGCCAGAATCGCGATCCGGTCTCGCGCTCCGCTGGCCGCCGGATAGAGCCGGTAGGCGAGCCAGGTCCCGTCGCGGGCCTGGAAGCGGCTCATGTTCGGCGCGCCGGCGGCGTCGATCCGCATGGCGCCTTCGTGAATCGAAGCCAGCGTCGGGGGCGCGCGCACCGGCGAGGCCAGCATCAGCGCCGCCGCGATCGCCGAAGCTCCGACCAGGGCCAGGATCCCGAGCGCGATATGAGTGAGGGTCGAGACAGACATGGGTCGCTCCATTCAGATTACTCTATCTCACAGAGTATTCTGCCCATGTCAACGGTCCCCGCTGGACCTTGGTGTTGTTTGTGGTGAAATCATTTTCGCCACAAAGGGCGGCGAGGCGCCACGAAGCGGCGGCCAAGCAGGGCGCAAAGGGGGTGCAAGATGGCTGTGAGCAAGCACAAGCGGATGACGGTCGGCGACCTGCGGGCGCTGAAGGGCAAGCGGCAGCTGACGATGCTGTTCGTGGAGACGCTGGACGAGGCGGCGGCCGCCGCCGCGGCGGGCATCGACATCCTCTCGATCGTCGAGCCAGTCTGGTCGCCCCAGATGCGGGAGGCGGCGGGTGATTGTTTCGTCCAAGTCGGTCTCATCTACGGCCAGCGCTGCACCTATGAGGACTACTTGCGCGCCGCCCATGCGGGCATCATGACCGGCGGCGACGCCTTCTATTGCGCCGGCAGTCTCGACACGATCGCGAAGCTTGCAGCCGAAGGCGTTCCCATCGTCGGCCACGTCGGCCTCATCCCGGCGCGAGCGACTTGGACCGGCGGCTTCAAGGCGGTCGGCCGCACGGCGGCCCAGGCGCTCAGCGTCTATGAGCACGTCAAAGCGCTCGAGGCGGCCGGCGCAGTCGGGGCCGAGATCGAGGTCGTGCCGGCCCGTGTCGCGACGGAAATCTCGAAGCGCACGTCGCTCATTCTCCTGTCGATGGGCGCGGGCTCCGGCTGCGACGCGCAATATCTGTTCGCCGAAGACGTGCTCGGCTATACGCGCGGGCACAAGCCCCGGCACGCCAAGGTCTACCGCGACTTCCGGACCGAACTGGACCGGCTGCAGGATGAGCGCATCGCCGCCTTCAAGGAATTCCGCGCCGACGTCGAATCCGGCGCCTATCCGGAAGACAAACACCTCGTCCCCGTCGCCGACAGCGAGTTCGAGGCGTTCATGAAGGGGTTGGGGACATAGCCAAGCCGCGGCGCCGGCGTCGCGGGGAGGTTGGCGCTCAGGACGCGGCGCGGATCGTGGCCAGAAACCGGCGGCGCCCGGCGAGGCCGAGGCCGGCGAAACCGGCCAGCATCATCACCCAGGTCGAAGCCTCAGGCACGGGGGACGGCGCGAAGGCCACGCCCTTGAAATTGCTGTCGGCGGGCGCGGCGGCGAGCTCAGTGAAGACTTCGTTGCCCGGATTCGTCGTGTCGCCGAGGACGTCGGTTATGCCGTAGAGATAGGTTGGATCGAGGTCGCCGATCGTCGCATTGGTGGCGAACAGTTCGACTTCCTCCACGCCGTCGATCGTCACGTCTTCTCCAGTCAGCCCGTAGAGGCCGGTGGTCCCCGCGGTGTTGGCCGGATCGGCGGTGTTGTTTTTACCCAGATCCAGGCCATCCGCAAGCGTATAGTCGAGCGTCCAGGTCGTCCCGTTGAACGTCCACTTCTGCAGGCCGCCGTCTCCGACGGCACTGGTCGCCGAAGTCTGTTTCCCGTTTCCGGTGTCGGCGACATAGAGCGTGTCGGCGTTGGCGAAGAAGTAGCCGCTAGGGCTGAGATTGATCTGCAGGCCGGTGTTGAGGCCGTTGCCATTGGCTGCGGTCATCGTGTACTTGCCGGTCCCCCCGGTATTGCCGTAGCCGGAAAGCATCGTCGGACCATTGCCGCCGTTCGCCTCGGTCGTCGGCAGCGATCCCTTCGACCCGAGCGTGCCGATGAAAGATCGGTTGGTCGAACCCTTCTTGCTATCCGTCGAGACATAGAGCTGGCCGTCATAGACCATGACTGTCCGCGTGTCCTGCGAATCGCCGCCCCCTGCGTCCGCGCCGGTGATCGAGGTCGCGGAGTGGCTTCCGAGCGTCGCGTAGAAGACGCCGCCGGTCGCATCCGGAAAGTCGCCCTGGCCGGAAACATAAAACGACGTCCCGTTGACGCTATAGACGCTGCGTGGGTTGTTCTGGTCGAAGATGTTGTAAAGCGCCGTCGTCGAATTGACCGAGCCGTTCTGCCCGATCACCGCGACCACGCGCGGAACCGCCGTGTACGACTGCCCGGTCAGGCTCCCCGACTGCCCGAGCGCCGGATTTCCGGTCGAGCTGTATTTCGCGGGATCGGCGTTGAACGCGGCCGCATTCACGCCATACCCCATGATCGTGAGATACTTTCCGTTGCCGCTAAGCTGCAATGCGCCCTCGGACGACGAGCCATACTCGCCCGAGACCGGAGAATTCGCGCCCTGCGCCGTCTGTGGCAGGACCAGCGCGCCGACGTAGGTCGCAGGCGCGCTCGTGCCGTCGGGAGCGAACTCGAACAGACTGAGCGGCGCGGCCTGATTGTCGGTGTAGGGGCCGCCCGGCGCGCCCTCGACGCCGTTCCCCTCGACCGAGACCACGAGATCGCCGGTGGTGAAGGTGAACGGGTCGTCGGCGCGCGACGGGCCGACGGACGCCTGCGCCGCCAGGGCAAAAGCGGCGACGCCGATAAGAAGCCTGGCTTTGATGTGCAGCATTTTCCCCACCCCCGAAATTGCGCTTCAACCCCCATTGGCGCGCGCATTGATAGAAACGATTGCCGATGCCCGTCACAGGAATATGACACCTTGTGAAAAGGCGACGAGCCGCCGGCCCGCACATCGTGAGGCAAAGAGGAGGCGATGGTGAATGGTCCAGACGATGATGGCGGCGGGCGCGCCGCCCTCGACGCGTTCGCCAAACAGATTCGCTGGTGTGAAAGTCTCGGTTCGCCTTTCACCGCGCGGTTACTGACAATTTTGGCGGATGACATCGCGGCCGGCGGGGCAACCGCGGAATTCGCGCGCTCTTGGGCAGGCGATCCAGTAGCCGACGCCTTGCCTCTGAGGATGGCTGCGGCGCTGCACGCGCTTGCATTGACTGAGGCAGCGCCCGCGCTGGTCGCCTGCTATCCCCCCCACGCCGCGACAATGGAGCAATTGCGATCCATTGTAACCAGCGTCGTCGACGAGCATCGAACCACTATCCGTACTTTTCTTTCATCAGCGCCGCAGACCAATGAGGTCGGCAGGTCGGGCGTGCTTGCCGGGGGGTTTTTGCAGATCGCCGAGGAGACTGGCCTGCCGCTTCGCCTTCTCGAAATCGGCGCCAGCGCGGGGCTGAACATCATCTGGGACCGGTACCACTATCAGTTCGGCGCCGCCGCGTGGGGCGACCCTCGGTCGGCGGTGCAGATCGCGCCGTGCTGGGAAGGACCGCCCCCGCCGGTCCACGCCCCTGTGCGAGTGATCGAACGTCTTGCCTGCGACATCTCGCCAATCGATCTCGACGACGCCGCTCAGCGCCTCCGCCTGAGAGCCTATGTCTGGCCCGATCAGCGGGAACGTCTGTCACGCTTGGAAAGCGCGATTGGTTTGGCTCGCGCCTATGGCTTGAGAGTCGAGCGCGCCAACGCTGGCGACTGGGTCAGGGCGAAGATACGCGAATCAGCCGAGGCGAGCGTAACCGTCCTCTACCATTCAATCATGTGGCAGTACCTGCCGGCGGAGAGTCAGGACGATATCAGAGTGAGCCTTGAGCGCGCCGGCGATCGAGCGACGAAGGCCTCACCCTTGGCATGGTTGCGCTTCGAGCCCCTGCATCCCGATTCTCGGCCAGAGCTACGCCTGACCCTGTGGCCAAGCGGGCGCGAGGTCTGCCTGGCCGTCGCTCACCCTCACGGAAGCAGCGTGAGATGGTCAGGCAGGTGAACCGAATA
>JBAUXQ010000644.1:0-3483 GCA_049584355.1 Roseiarcus sp.
TAGGACGATTGGGACGCAGGCGATCCGCGGCCGCAACAGCCCGCCATTGATCTCGGGCGGAGATTGCCGATAATCGCGCTTGCGTCCGATCGCAGGCCGCCCGCGATGAAAGTGTTGAGCGATGAGCGCCGTCGATCTTCTGGATTTTTCCCCCGAGGTCGCCGAGGCGCTCTCAGCCAAAAAGCCTATCGTCGCGCTCGAATCGACGATCATCACCCACGGCATGGCCTATCCGCGCAACGTCGAGACCGCGCGATCCGTCGAGGAGGCGGCGCGCGAGATGGGGGCGGTTCCGGCGACGATCGCCGTCATCGACGGACGCTTCCGGGTCGGCCTCAATGGGCAGGAGATCGAGCGGCTTGGCGAACTCACCGGCGGCGTCGTTAAAGCATCGCGGCGCGATCTGGCGCTGGTGGCAGCGCGCAAGGGTTCGGCTGGCACCACGGTCGCGGCGACCATGTTCATCGCCTCCCTCGCGGGGCTCGAAGTCTTCGCCACCGGGGGCATCGGCGGCGTCCACCGCGGGGCCGAGGAGACGTTCGACATCTCCGCCGATCTGGTCGAGCTCGCGCGCACCCGCGTCGCCGTCGTCTGCGCCGGCGCCAAGTCGATCCTCGACATCGAGAAGACGCTCGAATATTTGGAGACGCAGGGCGTGGCGATCGTTGGCTACCGCTGCGACGAGTTCCCTGCCTTCTACGCCCGCTCGTCCGGATTCAAGCTCGAGCACCGCTGCGACGGGCTGCACGATCTCGCGCGCATGATCCGTCTCCAGCGCGACATCGGCCCCGGTGGCCTCTTGATCGCCAACCCGATCCCCGAGGATCACGCGCTCGGGCAGGCGGCGATCGAGGAGCGTATCGCGGAAGCGGTGGCGGACGCCAAGGCGAAAGGGGTGGGCAAGAAGGAGGCGACGCCGTTCCTGCTCGCGCGCGTCGTCGAGCTGACCGAAGGCAAGAGCCTCGAGGCCAATATCGCGCTGATCAGGAACAACGCCGTGCTCGCCGCCCAGGCGGCGGCGGAATTGGCGAGGTTGTGAGGGTGCGAAATCAGGCGCGTTCGCGCCAGCGTGGGCGCCAATCAGAACTTGATGTCAGACTGGCAAGACGGCTTCACGCTAATTTATGACTAGGCTGAGGGAGGCCCGTCATGAAACATTGGGGGCCTACCCTGCTGTTTGCGGTTTCGGTTCTATTCGCGTCGGAGGCGCCTGCCGTGCAGAAAGAGGAAGGGATCGTCAAAATTCCGAGCCGTCACTCGGTGGACGAGACGGTCGACAAGCTGAAGACCATTCTGCAATCGAAGGAAGTTACGCTGTTCGCGCTGGTCGACCACAGCGGCGAAGCGGAAAAGGTGGGGCTGAAAATGCCTCCCACCAAGCTCTTGATCTTCGGCAATCCGAGGGGCGGCACGCCGCTGATGCTGGCCGCCCCGAGTGTGGCCATCGACCTTCCGCTGAAAATTCTGGTCGCGGAAGATTCGCAAGCGAAAGTGTGGATCTCTTATAACAGTGCTGAGTACCTGAAAGAGCGGCACGGTTTGCCACAGGATCTGCTGCCGAATATCGCCGTCGTCCAGACATTGGCGGCCGCGGCTGGAGAGTAGCTCGGCAAATTGCGTGGCGTCAGGCAGTCCGGGTCGGCGCGGCCGACGTGCAGAGACGTATTTACGCCGGCGCGATCGACGTGACGACGAGGCCGAGCTGGCGGCGGTCTTCTCCGAGGCCGAGCTCATGCGGCGAGGCCGGGTCGCGAATCCTGATGCTGATCTCGACCAGCGCCTGATCGGCGTCGCGAGGCGGTAGGGCCACCGTCACGACGCCGCCGGGAACGGCGCCGCGCGCGATGCCGGACGCCTCGGGAAACTGAAAACAGCCAGGCGCTTCGGACCCGACCTGGACCTCGAAGACGACCGGCCTGCCGGCGCTGAAAACCTGGGCGACGTCAATGGCGACGGCGTTGACCGGCCGGCCTTGCTCGGCCGGCCGACGGAACCTCAGACGCGATTCCGTGCCGACCGTCCATCGTCCGAAGCCCTCCGGCGCTCCCCACCCGGTCCAGGCCATGAGGTCGCTCTCCGGGCCGCCGAGCGGCAGCGGGCGGTCGAGCATCGGCAGGCGCGCCGCGACCTCGGACGTGAGGAGCGCTTCAATATAGTCGGCTCGCACGCCGAGGCGACGAAGATCACCGAAGTCGAGCTGCTCATCACCGGTGAACAGGCCGTCGAGCCGCAGCCACAGCACGCCCAGAGCGCCGCCTTCCTTGCCGTCCGTCCGCGGCAGCAGCCGACCGTTCACAACAAAGACTTCCGCGTCCAGGGCGCTTTGAAAAGCCAGGGTCTCGACCTCGCCGCCGGCCCACGCCCGCGCATTCAACCTTTGGCGAAGCTCGGGAAGAACCGCCAGCCGCATCCGCATCTGAAATGGCTCCCCGGCTTTTCCGCCGGCAATGGGAACGCAGAACACGCAGACGTCCGCCTCGGTCCATCGCCATCCGTCCTCCGGAAACGACCAACCTTCGAGAAAGACTATCGTGTCGGGAAACGCGAACCTCGCCTGGCGATCAATTCCGGCCGCGGTCAGAGGCTGGCCCTCGAGGGCGAGCGCGACGGCGCGCTCGGGTTTGAGCGTGCGGTCGATCGCTTGGTCGGCAAAGCCGCGCGCCTTGCGGCCATTCGAACGCGCCTTGCGGTCGAATCGCGAGCGCGCCGGGAGGCCGCGCAGGCCAATCTCGCGATTCTGCAACAGTCTTCGCCACGTTGGCGCGGCCCCCAGCAGCGTAAAGGCGCCCGAGGGCGGGGGTCGTCCGGTGATCGCCTGCGTCGTCGCGAGCGCCTTTCGCATCCAGCGGTCGATCTGGTGCTCCTGCGCGAGCCGATGAAACAGTCGCCAATCCCACTCCTCGGGCGGGACGAGGCGAAAGAGGAGATCGAGGTCGGCGATCCATTCGTTGCGCCGCTCGAGATCGTCATAGAACGCGTGACAGAGCACAATGAACAGGTGGTCGGTTGCGGAGGTGACCGAAACCGGTCTGCCTTCGAGGTCGGCGGCAACTGCACGCTCCCACACCCCTTCGGCGTGCCGATAAGTGGCGATCGACACGGCCGGCCGCCAATGGAGATCGACGCAGGTTCCCCCTGTACGGTCCCATAAACCCATGGCGTGGTACCGGTTCAGGTCGGCGTCCGAGAACGCCGCCCCAATTGCTCCGCGCCAGCCCGACGCATTGAGGATCGACATCGCCGCGCGAGCCGAGGACCGGCGGATCAGCAGGTCGAAATCGCCCATGGGTCGGGTCCCGACCGCCTTGGGAAAGCGGGCGGTCAGAGCCGCTCCCTTAAGCACGACGAAATCGATCCCCGCGTCTTCGAGCAAATCGAGGGCCGGGAGCAGCTTCCTGCGCCGAAGCATGCCGGAAAGCCAGATGTGCTTTGCCTGTCCCCCGATCCACGCCAGCTTTTGGTCGGAAAGGCCGAGCCGCCGCA
>JBAUXQ010000645.1:0-1616 GCA_049584355.1 Roseiarcus sp.
CGGCGCCTCATTGCCGCGCGCGACGCCGCCGAGGCCGCGAGCGCGGCCAAGACCGACTTTCTCGCCCAGGTCAGTCACGAAATCCGCACGCCTTTGCACGCCATCCTCGGCTTCGCCGAAGTGATGATGGAGGAGCGTTTCGGCCCGGTCGGCAACGAGCGTTACAAGGACTATCTCAAGGACATCCACGCTTCCGGCAGCCACGTGACGAGTCTCGCCGACGACCTGCTCGATTTGAGCAAGATCGAGGCGGGCAAGCTTGAACTCGCCTTCGCCGCCGTCGACGCCAACAGCGTCATCCGCGAGTGCGTGTCGCTGATGCAGCCGCAGGCGGCGCGCGAGCGCGTCATCATGCGCGTCTCGCTCCACGACCGCCTGCCGCGGGTGATGGTCGACGAGCGCTCGCTCAAGCAGATCATGCTGAACCTGATGTCGAACGCGGTGAAGTTCAACGAGCCGGGCGGGCAAGTGATCGTCTCGACCGCCGTCGACGCCGCCGGACAGGCGGTGATCCGGGTGCGCGACACCGGGGTCGGCATGAGCGAAAGCGAAGTCGGCCTCGCGCTCGCGCCGTTCGGCCAGGTCGGCAAGGCAGGGGCCAAAGGCGGGGCCGGCCTCGGCCTGCCGCTGACCAAGGCGCTGGTCGAAGCCAACAAGGCCGAGTTCTCGATCAAGAGCCGCCGCGAACAAGGCACTTTGATCGAGATTGCGTTTCCCAATATTCAGGCGGCGCAGTAGCCGCCGCGAAGACATCGCTCTCGTCGCCTTTAGGATGAGGTGGTACGCGCTGTTGGCTGCAACAGGAGATTGAGCGTGGATACGACCGACCGTCCGCCGCTGCCGCCCTTCACGCCGGAGTCCGCGGTGCAAAAAGTCCGTCTGGCCGAGGACGCCTGGAATAGCCGCGATCCGGCGCGGGTGTCGCTGGCCTATACGGAGGACAGCAGATGGCGCAATCGCGTCGAGTTCATCGACGGCCGGGAGGCCATTCGCGCCTTCCTGACCCGCAAATGGAACAAGGAACTCGACTACCGGCTCATCAAGGAGCTGTGGGGGTTTCGCGACAACCGCATGGCCGTGCGGTTCGCCTACGAATGGCATGACGACAGCGGCCACTGGTTTCGCTCCTATGGCAATGAGCTTTGGGAGTTCGATGAGCACGGCCTGATGCGTAGGCGCGTCGCGAGCATCAACGACCTGCCGATTGTCGAATCCGACCGCAAGTATTTCTGGCCCGCCGGCCGGCGTCCCGATGACCATCCCGGGCTGACCGATTTGGGGCTTTAGAGCGTTTTTCGCTCCCGCCGAACGTCAATCTGTCATTCCCGCGGAGGCGGGAATCCAGGACCTCCGCCGCGGCCGGAGGTCTGGATACGCACTTTCGCGGGGATGACAATCGCGACCGCTACTGCGTCACGATCTCCGTTCCGACCGCGCCATTCAGAAGCCGCTTGAGGTGATATTGCGCCAGCGGATCGGCCGGGCTTAGGCCGACCAGCGCGGCGAAGGCGGCGACCGCGGCCGGGTCGCGCGCCTCGAGCTTCGCGAAGGCGCCGGCATAGGCCTTCGCCGCCGGACTTCCTGCGTCTTCCGCCGCCAGCGGCTCGTAGGCGCGC
>JBAUXQ010000646.1:0-8974 GCA_049584355.1 Roseiarcus sp.
ATCGCAATCACCGCCGCTTGCGCCGGATAGAACGTCTTGAACACCACCCACTGGTAGACGGTGTCCATCACCACGCCAAGGATGATGATCCTCGCCGTCGAGACGAAGCCCTCCCACAGACGCCCGCCGCGGCCCTGGGGGTCGCGAACGCCATGGATCAAGGCCCAGACATACGGCCTGCGCCCGACGCGCGCGTCATGGACGCCATCGCGCAGCGCGGCGACAATCGCCATCGCCGGTTGGAGAATGAAGCGGAAAGTCATCGGGCCCCCAGGCCTGTCCAGGATGTCGCTCCACAAACGACCAAGACTCTCTGCGGTAAGGCCATACCAGAGCGCGCCGCCGACGACGAGGACGACCAGGAGCCCGACCGCCAGGCGCGCCTGGACGATCTGCATTTTGGATGGCGCGTCCGTCAACGTGAAGCAGGTCCGCGCACGACGCACCGGAATCCGACGTGGCTGGTGGAAGTGTCGACCGGTTCGGCGTGCCGGGCCGCGGGCCGGTAGCGCCGGCAATAGTTCGGCGCGCACAGGTGCGAGCCGCCCTTGAGCACCTTGCGGGGGATGCGGATCTCCGGCTGGCGCGGATCGTAGCTTTCTCGCTCCGGCCCGCCGCGCGGATTTTGCGGCACGCAGCACGCTTTGGCGGCGTCCGCCGGATGGCGCGTGGTCCAGAAATCCGTCGTCCACTCCCAGACATTGCCGATCATGTCGTAGATGCCGTAGCCATTCGGCGGGAACGACTTGACCGGCGACGTGCGCTCATAACGATCGAGCGCCTTGTTCTCGTACGGAAACGCCCCCTGCCAGGTGTTGGCCATTTGTTTTCCCGCGGGCGTCAATTCATCGCCCCAGGCGAATTCCGCCCCCTCGAGACCGCCGCGCGCCGCGTACTCCCACTCGGCCTCGGTCGGCAGTTCCTTGCCCGCCCAACTCGCGTAAGCCTCCGCGTCGCGATAGGCGACATGCACGACCGGGTGGTCGTCGAGCCCGCTGATCGAACTGCGCGGCCCGTAAGGCCGGCGCCAGTCGGCGCCGAATTTGAACCGCCACCATTGCGACCAATCGTTGAGATCGACTGGCGTATTGGGAGGTGTGAACACGAGCGAGCCGGCCTTCAGCATTTTCGGCAGGGCGCCCGGATAGTCCTTCGGATCCGGCGCAATCTCGGCGAAGGTGACGTAGTTCGTGGCGTTGACGAACTTGCGGAATTGGCGGTTCGTCACCGGCGCGGCGTCGATCCGGAATGCGCCGACGCTGACCCGGTGGACCGGCGCTTCCTCGGGATAGTGCCCGTCCGAACCCATGCGGAACTCCCCCGCCGGAACGAACACCATCTCGGCGAGCGGGTCCTGCCGCGGAGCCTCAACGCGTCTGGAAACCTGGCTCTCTGAACTCATCGCGCCCTGCTGATCGGCCGGATCGAAACGATCGCTTCCATACCATCAATCGACAAAATTGCGACCCTCGGTTCAGGAGGGCGCAGATCGCGCGCCCGCGGGCGGACGGCAAAGCCCCGACGGCCCGAATACCGATCTCCCGGACCGTTGGATGCATTCAAGTTTTCGATTGACGTTCCTTTACGATTGCCGGATAAATACTATTGGAACGATCTAAATCGCAAATGATCGTCGGAGGGAGCGCTTGCGCCCGACCGTGAAAGATATCGCCCGGCACGCGGGGGTGTCGGCGGCGACCGTGTCTTTGGTGCTGCGCAACAGTCCGCTGGTTGCGGCCGCAACCCGGGCCGGCGTTCGATCGTCCATGGACTCTCTCGGCTATGTCTATCATCGCGCGGCGGCGAATTTGCGCATGCGCCTCACCCACACTGTCGGGCTGGTCATCTGCGAGATCACCAATCCGTTCTACGCCGAGCTTGCGGCGGGAATCGACGATGCGCTCGATCAGGCGGGTTGGGTCGCTTTCGTCGCCAATACCGCCGAATCGCCCACCCGCCAGAGTCGCTTCATCGCCCGCATGCGCGAGCACCGGGTCGACGGCATCCTGCTCGCCCCGGCCGAAGGGACCTCCGCCGAGGTCGTCGATGAACTGAGCCGCAACGGCATCCCGGTCGTGCAAATGTTGCGGCGAGTCGGGCGGAGCGCGGATTACGTCAGCGCCGACTTCCGGCTCGGCATGACCCTGGCCGCGGAGCATTTGATCCGACTTGGGCACAAGCGCATCGCCTTTGTCGGCGCCGCCCGCCGGGTGTCGCCCGCGCGCGACCGAACCGAGGCCTTCCGCGCCATCCTGCCCAGATTCGGATTGCCTGTCGGGCCGATCGTCAATTGCCTTCCGACGCGAGAGGGCGGAGCCGCTGCGGTCGGCCAGCTCTTCCGCGACAAATCGAGCGCGCCGACGGCCGTGGTCTGCCATAACGACCTCTGCGCGCTCGGGGTCATGCTGGGTCTCGCCGATCTGGGTCTCGTTCCCGGCCGTGACGCGGCCGTCGTCGGCTTCGACAACATCCCTGAGGGCGCCATGCACCGGCCGGCGTTGACCACAGTCGCCATCGGGGGCCGCCAGATCGGCGAGGAAGCCGCTCGCTTGCTGCTGCGCCGGATCAAGTCGCCCGAAGGCTCGCCCGAGAGCATCATCCTGCCGCCGAAGCTCGTCGTTCGCGAAAGCTGCGGCCCAAGGCCGCCGACATGAAAAACGAATCCTGTTCGTCGCCAAGGCGCGAACTTGAAAAGGGAGGAAAGCACCATGAAAGTTGAAGTCAGTCAGCAAGCCCTGCTCGCCGGCGCTGTCGCGCTTGCCGCGATGTTCGCCGTCCCGCCGGCTCGCGCCGACGCGGTATCCGACGCCAAGGCCGCGGTCGCCAAATACGCCGGGCCGCAAACCACCTGGGAGGGGCCGACGAAGGCGCCGAAGCCCGAGCCCGGCAAGAAGATCGTCTTTCTGTCCGGCGACGAGCAGAACGACATTTCTCATCTCTACGGCGTCTACATCAAGGAAGCGGGGCAAAAGCTCGGGTGGAACGTCACTGTCATCGACGGCAAAGGCAGCCCCACCTCCTGGCTGGCCGGCATGAATCAAGCGATCGCCCTGAAGCCGGACGGCATCGCGCTCTTTGCCGACGCGGCAAGCCTCCAAGACCCGATCAAGGCTGGGGTGGCGCAGGGAATCAAGTTTGTCGGCCTCCACGCCGCGGGCCTGCCGGGGCCGCAGCCCGATCTCAATCTGTTCGTCAACATCCAGGAGGATCCGCGCGAAATCGGCAAGGCGGAAGCCGACTGGGCGATCGCCGATTCGGACGGCAAGGCCCGCGTCGTCATCCTCACCCACAACGAATATGCGATCGCCAAGGTCAAATCGACCGCGACCAAGGACGAGATCGAGAAGTGCCCCGGCTGCAAGGTGCTCGACTACGTCAACTCGCCCGCCTCCGAAGCGGCGCAACGTCAGCCCCAGCTCACCACAAGCTGGGTTCAGCGCTTCGGGCTGCCAATCTACGGGACTTCGGTCGGCGACAACGACTGGGATTTCGCCGTGCCGGTGCTGCGCTCCGGCGGCGTCAAGACAGACGAGGCGAAGCTGATCGGGGCGGACGGGAATCGCTCGGCCTACGATCGAATCCGCAAGGGCGATCAGTATCAAACGGTCACCGTCAGCGAGCCGATCGAACTGCAGGCGTGGCAGGCGGTCGACGAGCTCAACCGCGCGTTCCATGGCGAGCCGCAGAGCGGATTCGTGCAGCCGCCATTCCTGGTGACCAAGGAAAACATTCATTCCGAGGGCGGCGACCAGAATACCTTCATCCCGAGCAATAACTATAAGCAGCGCTATCTCGACATCTGGGGCGTCAAGTAGCCTTCGTCATTGCGAGCCATAGGGCGTCCTTCCGGACCGCCCTATGGCTCCTCGCAACGACGGTGCAGCGTGGTCGATCATGGACGCTTTTGATCAATCCCGTTCGGCGGGCGGGTCGGCGCCGCTACTCGCAATGACCGCGCTCGTCAAGCGGTTCACCGGCACGCTCGCACTCGATCACGTCGACTTCGACGTCCATCGCGGAGAGGTCCATGCGCTCCTGGGACAGAACGGAGCGGGCAAATCGACGCTGATCAAAGTATTGGCGGGGGTCTACGAAGCCGACGCCGGCGAGATCCTGTTTGCCGGCGAGCCGGCCCATCCGGGCGCGAATGCGCTCCCGATCGCCTTCATTCACCAGGACCTGGGGCTCGTCGAATGGATGACGGTCGCCGAGAACGTCGCGATTCAGACCGGCTATCCCCGATCGCGGACCGGCCTCATATCGTGGCCGAGAGTGAGCAGGGCTGCCGCGGAGGCGCTCGCGATCATGGGCAGCGATCTCGATCCTGAGGCCCCAATTTCTTCCCTGCCGGCGGCCGAGCGTTCGCTGGTCGCGATCGGCCGGGCGCTGGCGATCAAATCAGACATCCTCGTTCTCGATGAACCGACCGCGGCGCTTCCCGAGGCCGATGTCGAACGCTTGCTCGACACCCTGCGGCGACTGCGCGCCAGCAACATCGGCATCGTCTACGTCACCCATCGTCTGGACGAGGTCCTCCGCATCGCCGATCGAGTGACCGTTCTTCGTGATGGCCGCCGGCTGGCGACGGTCGCCGCACGGGAGACGAATGCCGGAGAATTGGTGCAGATGATCGTCGGACGTTCGATGAGCGACGCGTTCGTGAGACCGGCGGAGCCTTCCCATCGCGGCGCGCTGTCGGTCGAGGACCTCGTCGCCGAGCGCGTCGGACCGGTGTCATTCTCCGTCGCGGCCGGGGAAACCCTGGGGCTCGTGGGCTTGCGCGGCGCTGGGCATCACACCATCGGGCGGGCGATCTTCGGCCACACGCCAGTGGAATCAGGCCGATTGACGCTCGACGGCGAGCCGATTGCGCCTCTGAGCCCAGCCGAAGCGATGGCCAAGGGCGTCGGCTTCGTGTCGAGCCGGCGGGCCGAGGAGGGGCTCGCCTCGAACCTCGACGTGCGCGAGAATATCTATTTGAATCCCGCGGCGAGCGGAAAAGGCGTGCTCGAATTCGTCTCGCGCGCGACCGAGCTCGGCGAAGCCCAAGCGGCGGTGAGGCGCTTTTCGATCAAGACGGCGGGAGTGGAGGAGCCGGTCGCGACGCTGTCCGGCGGCAATCAGCAGAAGGTGGTTCTCGCGCGCTGGATGGAGGCGCATGTTAAGCTCCTCATCCTTGAGGAACCGACGATCGGCGTCGACGTGGGCGCGAAGGCGGACATCTACCATCTGCTGCAGCTCTCGCTCAGCAAGGGACTGGCTGTGCTGTTGATCTCCTCCGATTTCGAAGAAGTCGAGCGCATCTGTCATCGCGCCCTCGTCTTCAGCCGCGGGCAAGTCGCGGCGGAGATTCCTGGTCACGCATTGACGATCGCTGCGTTGACCGCGGCTGCGTCGGGGGGGATAGGAACCCCCCGCCACGGAGCAACGTCATGAGCCGCGGCGCCGCCCGCTCGTTCAGCGCCGTGGCGACGCGGGCGATTTCGGTCTGGGGCCTGCTCGTCCTGTTCGTTCTGCTCGTCATCGTGTTCTCATTGCTGAGGCCAGATACGTTCCTCACATATTTCAACATTCGCTCGATTCTCAGCAACAAGTCGGTGCAGCTCCTGGTCGCCCTTTCGGTGTTCATTCCGATGGTCGCCAATCAGTTCGATCTTTCCGCCGGCTTCAATGTCGGCATCTCTCAGGTGCTGGCGATTGGGCTGCAAGGCCAAGGCTTGCCGTGGTGGGCTGCGATCTTGGCGGTGCTTCTGATGGGCGCCGCGGTCGGGCTGGCGAACGGCCTCCTGGTCACCCGGGTCAAGATCGACTCGTTCATCGCGACACTCGGAACCGGCACGATTCTCTACGGGCTCAACGCCTGGTACACGGGCGGCCAGCAAGTGCTTGCTTCCCTGCCGCCGGAGTTTCTGGCGATTTCCGGCAGCGTCTGGATCGTGCCGGCGCCGGCGATTTACGCTCTCGTGGTCAGTCTCACATTGTGGGTCGTGTTCGAATACCTGCCGCTCGGCCGCTATCTCTATGTGCTCGGCGCCAGTCCGCGGGCGGCGGAGCTCAACGGGATTTCGGCCAGGCGATACATAACGCTTGGCTTCGTCGCCGCCGGAACGCTCGCCGCCTTCGCCGGCGTCGTGCTGCAATCGCAATTGCAGGTCGGCCAAAGCTCGGTCGGCCAGGAATATCTCTTGCCGGCTTTCACCGCGGCGCTCCTCGGCGCGACGTCGATCCGGCCGGGCCGGGTCAACGTCTGGGGGACGGTGCTTGCCGTCGCCGTACTGGCGGTGACCGTCGCGGGCTTGAACCAGCTCGGCGCGCCGTTCTTTGTCGAGCCGCTGTTCAACGGTTCGATGCTGATCCTGGCGGTTGGCCTCGCGGTGCAGGCGGCGGAGCGTCGCCAGCGCCGCGGCACGCAGGCGGAGAAGGCGGCGGTCGCGGGCGCCGGCGCGCCGGTCGTCGAATGATCGACAGGAGGTCGCCATGAGCGACGATGGCGCCGAACCGGATGGCGTGAGCCCGGTTCTGAAGGCCGACTGGTTCCAGTCGCGCTGGGGCAAAGAGGATCAGCGCGGCAACGGCAATCTCATGACCCGCGAGAAGGTGCTGGAGGCGGTCGGCCTCATCAAGACCGGCGAGATCATCAGCCTTGGCATGCCCTATGACGCAAGCATGCCGATCGCGCCCGGACGGGCCTACGCCTTGCGCATGCCGGGCGGCCCGACCGGCGGGCCCTACGGCGGCAAAAGCAAGACGATCTGGAACGACGAATTCATCGCCACCGAAATCGGCCAGATCGGCACCCAGATGGACGCGCTCGGCCATCTCGGCTGCATGTGCGGTATGCGCGGCGACAAGACCAAAATGCTCTTCTACAACGGCAATCGCCTGTCCGAGATGTGGTCGCCGTACGGGCTCAAGAAACTCGGCATCGAAAACGCGCCGCCGTTCTTCACCCGCGGCGTCCTGTTCGACGTCCAGGGCCTGAAAGGGCGGGTGCTCGACGTCGGCGAGGAGATCGCGCTCGCCGATCTCAAGGCCTGCCTTGAACGTCAGGGCGTCGCAGAGCAAACGATCCGGCCAGGCGATGCGGTATTCGTGCGCACCGGTCATGGGAGCCGTTGGTACACCGAGACCAGGACCTTCTATGACGGCGCGCCGGGCATCGGACTCGAATGCGCGCGCTGGTTCTCGAGCCTTCAGGTCTGTGTCGTGGGAGCGGACAATTTCGCCGTCGAGGTCGTGCCGCCGGTCGATCCGGAGATATTCCATCCCTGTCACCAGCATCTCATCATGGAGAACGGAATCCATCTCCATGAAGGCATGACGTTCGAGGGGCTGGTCG
This sequence comes from Roseiarcus sp., assembly GCA_049584355.1. Taxonomy (GTDB): domain Bacteria; phylum Pseudomonadota; class Alphaproteobacteria; order Rhizobiales; family Beijerinckiaceae; genus Roseiarcus. Next base: position 7,340 of record JBAUXQ010000646.1, read on the forward strand.
AGCGCCAGGCCTGGGTCTTCGCCTATGTGTTCGCGCCGCTGCCGATCGTCGGCGCCACCGGGTCGCCGGGAAACCCAATCGCGGTTCTGTAACTGGGCCGGCCTGCGAATCGCGTCGAGCAACCCGACGCCGCGCCCCATTTGCCAAACCCTCCTGCCGCGGATAACTCACTCGACTGTGAGGGTTACCAAGCTCCGCTGCGCAAGCGACTGTATCGTATGCCTATGACAGCTCCCACGGTTCTCGTGGTTCTCGGCGCGCTTATCTGCGCGAGCGCTTTGGGCGTCAATCTTCAGCAGCGGCTTCCCGAACGCCACAAGACTCGCGAAACCGGCGATCACATTCGACTGATGATTTCGATCCTGGTGACTTTTACCGCGGTCGTGCTCGGCCTTTTGATTTCCAACGTAAAGTCATCCTTCGACCAGTTTGACAGCCGTCTCAGGACCTTCGCCGGCGATATCACCGAACTCGACGTTCGACTGCGCGAATTCGGGGCCGACGCCATGCCGATCCGCGCCCAGCTACGCACATATCTCGCCGCCGCGATCGCCGATACCTGGCGAAGCGAACCGCCTCCCTCGGGCGACTATCCGAAGTTCCCTGCGGGTTCGAGCCTCGAACGCAAGCAGCTTGGAGACTTGCTGATCAGCGTCGACATCGCCATTCGCAAGCTTGAGCCGACCGATACGTTTCATAAACGTCTCACGACCCAAATCGAGAACGGCATGGCCGAGACGATGGCGCAGCGCCGGCTCCTGATCGAAACCGCCCGAGACACGATCACGTGGCCTTTGCTGGTCGCCATGACGGCGTGGCTCGTTATTGTCTTCGCCGTGTTCGGGATCATCGCGCCCCGTAACGGGGTGGTCTACGCGACGATCCTGCTCTGCGCACTTTCCTTCTCATCCGCCATTTTCTTCATCCTCGAACTCGACACGCCAACCGACGGATTCATCTCTGCCTCGAGCGTGCCGCTCCGCGACGCCCTCGAGCACTTCGACGCCCAATAGATTGAGCCGCGTGCCCGAGTAGAGTAGCCGGATTTTCGCTTTTCCTTTGCTCTGACAGCGGAAAGGCCTAGAAGGCCGCCTTGTGAATTCGATTCCAGCCTATGCTCGCCGGTCGCGTCGACGCGGCGCGCGCTCCACGATTCGGTTTCGCGCCGCGTAGCCATGCGTCATCTGCCGATATTTCTCGAACTCAGCGGGCGGCCCGCCGTTGTCGTCGGCGGCGGGGTCGTCGCGGCGCGACGGGCGGAGGTTCTCATCAAGGCCGGCGCCCGCGTGACCACGTTCGCGACCGCGCTGAGCGAGGATTTCCGCGAACTTCTCGACGCGCCGAACTTCCGGCACGAGGCCCGCGATCCTGAGCCGAAGGACTTCGAGGGCTCGGCGCTCTGCTTCGTCGCGACCGAGGACTTGCGCCTGTCGGCCGATGCGCGGGCGGCGGCAAAGAGCGCCGGCGCGCTGGTCAACGTCGCCGACCGGCCGCGGCTCTGCGACTTCATCATGCCCTCGATCGTCGACCGAAGCCCGCTGGTCATTGCGATTTCAACCGGCGGCGCCTCGCCGATCCTGGGCCGCATGCTGAAGGCGCGTCTGGAAACCCTGATCCCCGCCGCTTATGGTCGCC
>JBAUXQ010000647.1:0-3561 GCA_049584355.1 Roseiarcus sp.
GCGATCGAGCGCGCCCTGCGCTCGCTCGATCGTCAGCGCCGGCCCGCTTGCTTTATCCTTATCCTTGTCGCCGTCGTCGAGGGAGGCGGCCGAAGAACTGACGGCGCCGGCGTCGGGGGCGATCCGCAACTCCGACGCGACCCGCCCGACCGCCGCGAGCAGGTTGGCGTCGGAACGGTCGAGCTTCGAAGCCGCGATCGTCCGCAAGTCGGCGGCCGCTGCGTCGTAGGCGTCCGAAAACATTCGACTGGCCGCGAGATAGAGGCGAGCGCGCGTGGCCTCCGGGCTGTCCGCGCCCGCGCCCTCGAGCGCCTCGGTCGCAGCTGCGGCGGCGGCGGCGAATCGCGCGTTGACGACAGCGGACTTCGCCAGCGTGAGCAGGAAGTCGCGACGCCTGTCGGGCGGCAATGAAGCGACCGCCCGCGACACCAGCTGGTAGTCGCCGGGATCGTCGGCAAGGCCGAACCGGGCGATGGCGACCGCAAGATCGCGAAAGAAGTCGGCCGCGTAGAGCGACGCGGAGAAGCGGGTCGCATATTGCCGGGTCAACATCGCCGCGCGGCCGACATCCTTGGCCTCGGCGAGAAGGGAGATCTCGCGCCTGAGCGCCGCTTCCTCGACCAGTCCGCCCGGCGCAAGCAGGCGCGCCCAGTCGAGAAGCTCGACCGCCGCCTTGGCGTCCCGCTTCGTCTCGAGCACCGAACGGGCGAAGGCGACTTCACCCGCCAGGCGCGCGTCGAGGGCGTTCAAATCCTGCTTGCCGAGCAGGGACATCGCGTCGGCCTCGTGATTGGTGACATAAGCGAGCGCGCCTCGCGCCAGCGCCCTCTCGGACTCGACGACGGCGTCGCCCTTCAAGAGCGGAGCGAGGTCGGCGAGTTGTCCGCCGCTGAGGATATAGATGACGAGCGAATCCGCCTGGCGCTTGTCCTTCCAGGTTTCAGGCTGGGCCGCCGCGATCGCCGCGCCCATGGTTTTCAATTGATTGAGCTGAGCCGGATAGGCGGCTTTGTCGCCCTGGGCGATCTGAAGCTGGATCCGCCGCAGGGCGTCGACCATGTCGACCAGATTCGCCGAATCGGCGAACGCTGTGGCCGGCGCAATGAGCGCGAGCGCGGCTGAAGCCCATGCGCGCCAGGGGACGGTCACGGCCCCGGCTCGCGCACGAGAATTTCGATCCGGCGGTTTTCGGCCGCCAGCGGATGCGAAGCGTCCTTGAGGCGACGGTCGGCGTAGCCCTCGACGCGCTCGAACCTTTTCTCCGGCAAGCCCCCGCGGCTCAGCATGTAATAGGCCATTTGCGCCCGCGCCGACGACAGTCGCCAATTGTCGTAAGTCGCCGACCGGTAGGGACGAGCGTCGGTGTGCCCGCGCACGACGATGACGCCCGCCATGCTCTGCAGGCTCGCAGCAATGGCGTCCATCATCTTGAGGACGCGCGGCTGCGGCTCGGCGGAGCCGATCGCAAACATCGAGAAATTCTGCCGGTCGGTAAGGCTGATAAGGATTCCATCCTGAGTGGCCTCGACGCTGAGCTGTGGTCCCTGATTCGCGGCCGCCTCGCCGGCGAGCCGTTTCCGCAGGTCGGCAAGCAGGTTGGATGCGGCGGTCCGGCGCGCCTCCGCGGCGTCGGGCGCGGGCGGATAGGCCGACGACGGCGCAGGCGATCCCGCAGCCTGAGCTTCGACAGGGACCGGCGCCGGCGTAGCCTCGGGCGTGATCGACGTCGACATAGAAGCCGGTTCGTCGCTGGGAGCGCCGGCCGCTGGCGGGGCGCCGGGATTGGACGTCACGACATTGACCGCCTGGTCGCTGCCGAGCGGACGGAATGGATCGCGAAGCGCCTCGTCGGCGCTCGGCCCAACTTCACCATAGCCCTTGAGCGCAGCCGATGGATCAATGCGAGGCCCCGGCGGCGGCGCGCCGGCGATCTTGTCGAGACTCGCGCGAGGATCGCTGAACAATTCCTGCTCCGACATGGTCGGGTAGGGCTTAGCCGGATCCGGGGGCTGCTCAGGCGACTGCGGCGTTGCCGGGCGCCGTCGATCGCTTTGGTTCGACGCATCTTCCGGGGCCTCGTCGGCCGATTGCCCGGTCGATTCGCCGCGTTCGGACGTGGCCTTCCCGGCGCTCGGCGCGGCCGAACCCGCGCCCGGCTGATAGGCGTCCTTTTCCGGCACCCCGTGGATGCCCTTTTGCGCCTTCGCCGGCTCCTCGACCTTCACCGGATTGAAGTAGCGAGCGATGAGCGTCTTGGTGTTCTTGTCGGTGGCGCTAATGATCCACAGCACCAGAAAGAAGGCCATCATCGCGGTCATGAAATCGGCGAAGGCGATCTTCCAGGCGCCGCCATGATGCTCGTCCTCATGCGAGCCGCGGCGTCTGACGATGACGATTTCCGGGTGTTGCGCAGCCATCGGCGCCGCTCAGTCGGCGAGCGAGGCAAGCAGCTTGGCCCAGGAGCGAAGCGCGGTCACGACTTGCGCGGCGCCGGCCTCGACGACCACTTCTGCGCTCTTGTCGTCGACAGAGGCGATCTTGACCGGCAGATCGGCAATCCGTGGGCGCAAGTGCGCGAGTACGCGCTCGGGGCCGCGAATCGTCATCAGCCCGGGCGAACCCGCCGCGCCCAGCCGGGCGATGGCCTTGCACAATTCGTCCGCCGCGCGCTTCACCACCTGCTTATCCAGAAACGGCGTGAGGATGCGGGTGACGGCCGCTCCGACATTGTCCTCGATCTCTTTCAATCCGGAGCGGATCGCGCCCTCGAGCTGAGCGTATTCGTTGCGCTCAAACTCGAGCCGGTCGGTCTCCGCCTCCCGGCGCTCGGCGGCGAGTTCCGCGGCATGGCGGTCCGCGGCGTCCGCCCGCCCCTCGGCGAGACCTTCGTCGCGGCCGCGCGCGTAAGCTTCGGCAAGCCTCACCGCTATATCTTCGAGCTTGACCGGCTCGCCTCCCGCCGGCGACGGCCCCGCCGAGGTAGCGGGCGGAATCGGCTTTCGCTCCCACGGCGTGCGCCGAGGACCCTCCTTGGCTTGCGTTTCCTCGGCGCCGCCAGGGTTGAAGGCCGGCCGCGGACGCGGCTCGCCGTTCTGCACGCTCGGCAGGCTTCGAGGGCGAAACGGCGAACTCTCTTTTCGCGGCGGCGCCTTTTCTGCCGGCGTGCGGCCGAGATGATCGAGATAGTCGGCGATCGAAAGCGGTTTCATCCGTTCGCTCCTTGACGAATCCATTGTTTGAGAATCGTGGCGGCGTGGTTCTCATCGAACTCGACCAGTTTCAGCAGCTTGCGCTCTGGGCCGTTGTCGCGCCGCGCCAGCAGCGCCTGCAAAAACGCGTCGCGGCCTAAATCCGTCTCGATGAGAATGCTCTCGTTCGGCTGGCCGTCGCCGTCGGGCGCTCCCAGCGCGGGCGTCTGGCCGCCCGATGCGCCGCGCCCGTCCCCGCTCGCCGCCAGTCGCGGCGGGGAGAGCGCCATCTTCAGCCCGGGCCGCACTCCGAACCACACCACCATCGCCGCGACCGCCACGATGGCCCCGGCATTGGCGATCGATCCCGTCT
>JBAUXQ010000648.1:0-6008 GCA_049584355.1 Roseiarcus sp.
GTGCTCGCGCCCGCGCGCTGGTCGACGGGCGCCTGTCGCCGTCGCTCGACGACATTGCCATTTTGGCGGAGCCGGCGCTCAAGCACCGGATGGCGCTGAGCTTCGCCGCCCGCGCCGAGGGCGAGACGATTTCGGCGGTGATCGCGCGGCTTGTCGCCAAGACGATCCAATGACGCGGCGGCCTTCGGCGCAATGACGCTCCCCGCCTCGATCCGCCGGGACGCGGTAACTCTCTCGGCCCGTCTGCCGAGCCTCATCATCGCGGCCCGTCGCGTCGCGCAGACGGTGCGGCATGGCGTTCATGGCCGGCGGCGTGCGGGTTCGGGCGAAACCTTCTGGCAATTCCGGCCTTTCCTGTCTGGCGAGCCGTCGTCGCGAGTCGACTGGCGCCGCTCGGCGCGTGAAGAGCGCGCTTTCGTGCGCGAGCGCGAATGGGAGGCGGCGCACACCGTCTGGATCTGGTTCGACCGTTCGGCCTCGATGCAGTTCGGTTCGAGTCTGGCGCCGGTGACGAAGATCGACCGCGCCGCCTTGCTGGCGCTGGCTTTCGCCGATCTTTGTGTTCGCGGCGGCGAGCGCGCGGGATTACTCGGCCTCACTCGGCCGTTGGCGACGCCAGGCGTCGTTGAGCGCTTCGCCGAGGCGATCGCCACCGACGAGCGGCTCCGCGGCGCTTCTCAAGCCCCGTTGCCGCCGGCGATGCCCGCCGCGACGCGTTCGATGGTTCTGATGCTCGGCGATTTTCTCTCGGAGCCGGAAGACGTGGCGCGGGCGATGCAGGCCGTAAGCGCAGAGGGCGCGATCGGCGAACTCGTGATGATCGTCGATCCGATCGAGGAGACATACCCGTTCTCGGGCAACACCGAGTTCCTTGATCCCGCTGGGGCGCTGACGGTGCTCACGCCGCGGGCGCAGAATTTGCGCGACGCCTATCTCGCGCGCCTCGCCGCCCATCGCGAAACGATCCGGGCCATCTGCGCCCGCTCGGGCTGGGGCATGAGCATTCATCGCACCGACGCGTCGCCCGCGGAGATTCTGCTGGCGCTGCGCATGCGCCTCTCCGCGCCCGAACCCGGCGCCGGCTTGAGGAGCGCCTGAACGATGTTCGGCCTGCCGCTCGCCTTCGCCGCTCCCGCCGTCCTGGCGGCGCTCGTCGGTCTCGTCGGGCTCTATTTCCTGTTGCGGGTCACGCCGCCCAGTCCGCGTCGAGCAATATTCCCGCCGCTGAGGCTGCTCATCGGGCTTGATCCGACCGAGACGACGCCGGCGCGCACGCCGTGGCCGATCCTGGCGTTGCGCCTCGCCATCGGCGCGCTCATCATCCTCGCCATGGCCGAGCCGCTGTGGAACAGCTTCGCAGCGCTTTCGGGGTCGGGCCCGCTCCTGGTGGTGATCGACGACGGGTTTGCGGCGGCGCCGGCATGGGACAAGCGGATGGACTTCGCCCGCGAACGGGCGGAGGCCGCGGCGCGGGGCGGTCGAATCGTGGCGATCCAAACCATGTCGCAGGGCGGACAGGATGTCGCGCCGCTCGACAGAGCCGGCATCGAGGGCCGGTTGCGCTCGCTCTCGCCGGTTCCCTACGCACCGAACCGCGCAGCGGCGTTGCCGGCGGTCGAGCGTTTTCTTGCGCGCGAGCCGAATACCGACATTCTGTGGGTCGCCGACGGAGTCGAGGTCGGCGGCGCGCGGGCCTTTTCGGCCAGGCTCGCGTCCATCGCTCGCTCGGTAGAAGTGGTGACCGACAACCGGGGCGCGCTCGCGCTGGCGGGCGCCGACAATGAAGCGGGCGCCCTGACTGCGCAGATCACCCGCTCGGACGCGCGCGCTCCGGCGACCGGCTCGGTCAGGGCGCTGGACGTCCAGGGGCGGGAAGTCGGCCGGGCGGCCTTCGACTTCGGCGCCAATATGAAAGTCGACGCCCGCTTCGATCTACCCGTAGAGTTGCGCAACGACGTCACGGAGCTCGTCATCGACGCGGAGCGCTCGGCGGGCGCGACTTGGCTCATCGACGAGCGTTCGCGCCGGCGCCGCGTCGCCATCGCCTCGGGCGCGAGCGCCGACGTCGCTCAGCCGCTGCTCGCGCCGAGCTATTACCTCAAACGCGCATTGCAGCCGTTCGCCGATATCAGCGAGTGGCATGACTCTTCGAGCGACCCGATCGTGTCGCTGCTCGACCAAAAGCCCTCCGTTCTGGTGCTCGCCGATATGAGCGTGGCCCCGGGGCCGGAGCTCGACGCGATCACCCAATTTCTTGACAATGGCGGGGTGCTGCTGCGTTTCGCCGGCACCCGGCTCGCCGCCGGCGACGACACGTTGACCCCGACCGCGCTTCGCCGCGGCGGACGCCTGCTCGGCGGCGCGTTGTCCTGGGAATCGCCGAAGCATATCGCGCCGTTCGAGGCCGGCAGCCCATTCTTTGGCCTTGCCGCGCCGGACGAGGTCACCGTTTCGCGGCAGGTGCTCGCCGAGCCGGAGACCGGACTGGCCGAGAAGACCTGGGCGCGCCTCGCCGACGGCACGCCGCTTGTCACCGCCGAGCGGCGGGGCAAAGGTCTCATCGTGCTGTTCCACGTCACTGCTGACACGACCTGGTCGAATCTGCCGTTGTCGGGCCTGTTCGTCGACATGCTGCGTCGAATCGTGGCCGAAGCCGATGCGCCGGGTCAGGGCGCCGCGAAGGCCAAGGTCGGCGCGCATGGAACGGTCCGGCCGCCCTTGCGCACGCTGACCGGTTTCGGCGTTCTCGGCCCGCCGCCGGCGCAAGCCGAACCGATCGGCGATGATTTTTCCGGCGTCGGCGATCCGTTCCACCCGCCCGGCTTCTACGGATCTCGCGACTCCTCGCGGGCTGTCAATGCGCTGGCTGAAGGCCAAGCCTTGGCCCGCGCCGATTATGGGCCGCTCACCGTGCATGAGGGCGCGCTTGCGATCACGCCGCCAATCGATCTTCGCCGCTGGCTCCTGCCGGCGGCTCTGGTCGGCCTGATGATCGATGCGCTGGTTTCGATCTGGCTGATGGGCGGCGCGCCGCTGCGCCGGCCGAAGGCGCTCGCCGCCCTGGCCGTCGCCGCCGCGCTCGGACTCGTTTCCGTTCCCCATCAGCTTCGCGCCGCCGAAGCTGCGCCGATCTCCGATCGCGACATGGATGCGGCGTTGTCGACCCGCCTCGCCTATGTCATGACCGGCGACGCGACAGTCGACGAAACCTCCAAGCTCGGGCTGACGACGCTGACGCGGGTGCTCGCTTCCCGCACCTCGGCCGAGCTGGCCGAGCCGGTTGGACTCGACCCGGCGCGCGATGAGCTCGCCTTCTATCCGCTCATCTATTGGCCGATCGTCGCCGGGCTGCCGCAGCCCAAGCCCGAGGCGCGAACGCGCATCGCGGCGTTCATGAAAAACGGCGGCACGCTGGTCTTTGACACCCGCGACGCGCTGACCGCGCGTCCGGGCGGCTCGCCGACGTCCGAGGCGCTTTGGTTGCGCACGCTCCTGGAAGGGGTCGACGTGCCGGAGCTGGAACCGGTTCCGCACGACCACGTGCTGACCAAAACCTTCTATCTGCTCGACCGCATGGTCGGCCGAACCGCAATCGGTCAAACCTGGATCGAGGCGCTCCCGCCGGCCGATCCGAATGACCGCGTCCAGCGTCCGGCGCGCGCGGGCGACAGCGTGTCGCCGATCATCATCGCCTCCGACGATCTTGCGGCGGCATGGGCCGAAGACATCGACGGGCGGCCGCTTTTCCCGCTGATTCCTGGTGGGGCGCGGCAGCGCGAGCTGGCCCTGCGCAGCGGCGTCAATCTGGTCATGTATACGCTCACCGGCAACTACAAGGCCGACCAGGTGCACGCCAAGGACATTCTGGAAAGGCTGACCCGTTGAGCGCCTGGTCGATCGCCTTTTCTCCCTTTCTTCCCTGGCCGGCGCTCTACGCGCTGGCGGCGGCGGCGCTCGTCGTCTCGGTCGCGCTCGTCTGGCGGGGCGTCCGCGGCGCGTGGTTGCGCGCGCTCAGCATGGCGCTATTGCTGCTTGGCCTGTGCGATCCCAATCTCGTCCAAGAGAACCGGCGCCCGCTCAAGGACATTGTCGCCGTGGTCGTCGACCGTTCCGAAAGCCAGGACATTGGCGAGCGGCCGCGGCAAACCGACAAAGCGCGCGACGAGGTCGAGGCGAGGCTGAAAGCGCTCGGAGACGTTGATTTGCGCGTCGTCGAAACGTCGCGCGAGGAATCCGAAACCGAGGGAACCAAACTGTTCGCCGCGCTGCGCAGCGCGCTCGCCGACGCGCCGCCCGAGCGGGTCGGCGGCGCCGTCATGATCACCGATGGCGATGCGCACGACATTCCCCAGTCTCCGGCTGCGCTCGGCTTCAACGCCCCGCTGCACGCGCTCATCACCGGCCATGAGGGCGAGCGGCAGCGGCGCATCGAACTGGTCGAGGCCCCGCGGTACGGCATCGTCGGCAAGGATCAGGTCATCGTCGCCCGCGTCCTCGACAGCGCCGACCACGGCGAGCCGGTGAAGCTCGCGGTGCGGCGCGACGGCGAGCCGATCGCCGAGATGGACGCCAAGGTGGGCGAGCGGATCGATGTCAGGGCGCCGATCGACCATCCCGGGCCGAACGTGATCGAGCTGGAAGTCGCGCCGGTCGAAAACGAGCTCGCCGCCGACAGCAATCGCGCCGTCGTCAACATCGAGGGCGTGCGCGACAAGCTCAGGGTGTTGCTGGTCTCTGGCAAGCCGCATCCGGGAGAGCGCATGTGGCGCAATCTCTTGAAGTCCGACGCCAATGTGGATCTGGTGCATTTCACCATCCTGCGTCCGCCGGAGAAGGGCTCCGACGGCACGCCGATCAACGAACTGTCGCTGATCGCCTTTCCGGTCGCCGATCTGTTCGGACGCCGGATCAAGGACTTCGACCTCATCATCTTTGATCGCTACGCCCAGCAGTCGATTCTGCCCTATGTCTATCTCGAGAACATCGCCAATTACGTGCGCGACGGCGGCGCGCTCCTGATGGCGGAAGGGCCGGAATTCTCGACCCCCGATGGCCTCTATTATTCGCCGCTCGGGGCAATTTCGCCCGCCGAGCCGAGCGGCGACGACGTCGAGGGCCCGTATCGCGCGAAGGTGTCCGAAGACGGACTTCGCCATCCGGTGACCCGGGGTCTGAGCGGCCTCGACGCCAACAACGGCGAGCCGAGTTGGGGCCGATGGTTCCGGATCGTCGGCGCGCGGCCGACGACCGGGGTCGCGGTGATGAGCGGGCCAGACGACAAGCCGCTGCTTGTGCTGTCGCGGGTCGAAAAGGGGCGTGTGGCGTTGCTGCTGAGCGACCAGATGTGGCTTTGGGCGCGCGGCTATGACGGCGGCGGGCCTTACCTCGATCTCCTGCGCCGTCTGGCGCATTGGCTGATGAAGGAGCCTGACCTGGAAGAGGAGGCTTTGCGCGCGAGCGCCAAGGGACGCGAAGTGACGGTGGAGCGCCAGAGCGTGACCGGCGCGCCGCGGGAGACCTATCTCGTCGCGCCGAACGGCAACAAGACCAAGCTCGATTTGACGCCCTATGCGCCCGGCCTCAGCCGCGCCCATGTGACGGTCGACCGCTTCGGCCTCTATCGCGCCGAGGACGGCGAGCATGTCGCGCTGGTCAACGTCGGCCAGGAAAATCCGCTCGAAATGCAGGATGTCGTCTCGACCACCGAAAAGCTTAAGCCGCTCGCCGAGGCGACCGGCGGAACGGTGCGTCGAATCGCCGCCGGCCCTGGCGACGCGATCGTCATGCCGCGTGTTGTCGGCTTGAACCCTTCCCCGAGCTACGGCGGCGGCGACTACATCGGGATCAAGCGGACGGGGTCGAGCGAACTGATCGGCGCGCGGTCGACGTCGCTTGCCTCGGGCTTCTTCGGCCTGGCGCTGCTGCTCGGCATGGTGACCCTCGCCTGGGTGAGCGAGAGCGGCGGCTTGCGACGCCGGGGCCCGCCCGCCGAAGGCTAAGGCCCTTGC
>JBAUXQ010000649.1:0-4645 GCA_049584355.1 Roseiarcus sp.
CCCATGGCCGAGGTGCTGCGGAATTTCGGCTCCGAGCGCGTTTGGGTGACGCACGGCCTCGACGGTCTGGACGAGATCACCGTCACCGCGCCGACCAAGGTCGTCGAGCTTAAAGGCGGCGCGGTACATGCCTTTGAACTAACGCCGGAAGCAGCGGGCCTCGCCCGCTCGACGCCCGCAGCGCTCAGGGGCGGCGACCCGGCGCACAACGCCAAGGCGCTTCTCGATGTCCTCGACGGCGAGCCAGGCGCCTTTCGCGATATCGGGCTTATGACCGCGGGCGCCGCGCTCGTGATCGCAGGCAAGGCCGGGACGATCAAGGACGGCGTGGCCATGGGCGACGCGGCGATCCGCTCCGGCGCCGCCCGGCGCACGCTTGATCGATTGATCGCAGTCTCGAACGCCTGAAAGTCGGAAACGCTGATGGCTGACATCCTCAAAAAGATCGAAAGCTATAAGCGCCGCGAGATCGCAGACGCCAAGGTCAGGGTGCCGCGCGGGACTTTGGAGCGCGAGATCGAAGGCCAATCTCCGCCGCGCGGTTTCATCAAGGCGCTGGAACGGGCGATCCAGGAGGGACGGTTCGGCCTGATCGCCGAAATCAAGAAAGCGAGCCCGTCCAAGGGAATGATCCGGGAGGATTTCGACCCGGCCGCGCTCGCCAAGGCCTATCAGGCCGGCGGCGCCGCCTGCCTCTCCGTGCTGACCGACGCGCCGTCGTTTCAGGGCGCGCCCGACCACCTGGTCAAGGCGCGAAAGGCGACCACGCTCCCCATTCTGCGCAAGGATTTCCTGTTCGACGCCTATCAGGTGCTGGAAGCGCGCGCCTGGGGCGCCGACTGCATCCTCATCATCATGGCCGCCGTCGACGACGAGATCGCCAAGACGCTCAACAAGACCGCACATGACCTCGGCCTCGACGTGCTGATCGAGACCCATGACGAGAATGAGCTCAAACGCGCGCTCACTCTCGAAGGGCGGCTGATCGGGGTCAACAACCGGAACCTCCACACCTTCGAGACCTCGCTCGAAGTCTGCGAACGGCTCCTGCCCTCAATTCCGAACGGAAAGATCGTGGTCGCCGAAAGCGGCATCTCCGATCACGCCGACTGCAAGCGGCTTGCCAAGGCCGGCGTGGAAGCCTTCCTGGTGGGAGAGGCGCTGATGCGCCACAAGGACGTTGCGGCAGCGACCCGTACATTGCTGACCGGAATGTGAGAGCAATTCGAGGCTGGCTATTTGCCCGCTTCTGCTCCCCCGCGCCAATGTGATCCGGCGGTTGCAGACCCAGCCGGGCCCCGGCGTCAGCGAGTGTTCTATTTTCGTTCCAGGCCCGCCCATGATAGTTTATTGCGGGCGCGATTCGTCAACATTTGAAAGCGGACATGAACGATCTTTTCGGCGCGGCAGGGCCCCAGCGCGGCAAACCGGCGCCGGTCAAGGGCAAGTCTCCGGCGCGCAGCGGCACGCTCGGCGAAGCGGACTATAATGCCGCCTCCATTGAAGTGCTCGAGGGGCTGGAACCCGTCCGGCGGCGTCCCGGAATGTATGTGGGCGGGACCGATTCAAACGCTCTTCATCACCTCTTTGCCGAAGTGATCGACAATTCGATGGATGAAGCGGTGGCCGGCCACGCCACCTTCATCGAGGTCTCCCTCGAGGAGGGCGGCTATCTGAGCGTCGTCGACAACGGCCGTGGCATGCCGGTCGATCCGCACCCGAAATTCCCAAAGAAATCCGCGCTCGAAGTCATCATGACGATGCTGCACGCGGGCGGCAAGTTCGACAGCGGCGCCTATGAGACCTCAGGCGGACTTCATGGCGTCGGCGTATCGGTTGTGAACGCGCTGTCAGAAAAGCTCGAAGTCGAGGTCGCGCGCGGCCAGATTCTCTATCGCCAAACGTTTGAACGCGGCAAGCCCACAACCCCGCTCACGATCGCCGGCAAGACGCCGAATCGCCGCGGCACCAAAGTGCGATTTCTGCCGGATCCGCAAATATTCGGGGCGCAGGCGCGGTTTGATCCCGCGCGCGTGTTCAAGATGGCGCGCTCGAAGGCCTATCTGTTCGGGGGGGTCGAGATCCGATGGCGCTGCGCGCCGTCGCTTGTCGGCGAAAGCGCGAAAGTCCCGACGGAGGCCACGTTCCATTTTCCCGGCGGGCTTCGAGACTATCTCGCAGGCGACATCGAGGATCAGGAACTGGTAGCCGATCAGGTTTTCGCCGGCCGAGTCGACAAGGCGGGCAAGCACGGCTCGGTCGAATGGGCGATCGCCTGGCTCGCGGGCGCTGACGGATTCGTCCATTCTTATTGCAACACGATCCCGACGGCCGACGGCGGCACGCATGAATCAGGTCTCCGCACGGCCTTGCTGCGCGGTCTCAAAGACCATGCGGACCGAATCGGCCAAAGCAAGCGTGCGGCAGCGCTGACGACCGACGACGTGATGGCCAGCTGCGCCGCGCTGATTTCGATCTTTATTCGTGAGCCCGAATTCCAGGGTCAGAACAAGGGGCGTTTGCAGACCGCCGACGCCGCGCGACTGGTCGAGGGCGCGGTGCGCGACGCCTTCGACCACTGGCTCGCCGCGGCGCCGAGCCAGGCGGCCAAGCTCCTCGAATGGTCGATCGAACGCGCAGAGGATCGCATTCGCCGCCGGATGGAAAAAGAGGTGGCCCGCAAGACCGCGGTGCGCAAACTCCGGCTGCCCGGCAAGTTGGCGGACTGCACAAACTCCTCGGCGCAAGGCTCCGAATTGTTCATCGTCGAAGGCGACTCGGCGGGCGGATCGGCCAAACAGGCGCGCGACCGGGCCTCGCAGGCCGTGCTGCCGTTGCGCGGGAAGATTCTCAACGTAGCGTCAGCCGCACGCGACAAGCTGGCGCAAAACCAGCAGCTTTCGGACTTGATGCAGGCCCTCGGCGCCGGCGCCGGCGCCCATTACCGCTCATCCGACCTCCGTTACGACAAGATCATCATCATGACCGACGCGGACGTCGACGGGGCTCATATCGCCTCGCTCCTGATCACCTTCTTTTACCGGCAGACGCTGAAACTGATCGAGGAAGGCCATTTGTACCTTGCCGTCCCGCCGCTCTATCGGCTGACGCAGGGCGCGCGCTCGCTTTACGCGCGCGATGAGGCGGACAAGGAAAGATTGCTGAAGTCGGGATTCACCGGCCGCGGCGCGATCGAGGTCAGCCGGTTCAAGGGCCTCGGAGAAATGCCGGCGCGCGATCTGCGCGACACGACGATGGACCCCGCCAAGCGCACGCTGCTGCGCGTCGCCTTGGTTGCGCAAGACAGCGACGCGACGGCCGAGGCGGTGGAGCGTCTGATGGGCTCGAAGCCCGAGGCCCGCTTCGCGTTCATTCAGGAGCGCGCGCCAAAGTCACTCGAACTCGTCGACGTCTAGCCTCCCCCGACAACGTTTATTTTACCGCGGTCGTGCAAAGGTCCCGGAACTTGAGGGAATCCGGCCCTGACGATCCTGTTTGGAAACCTCGGCGACGGCGACACGGTGCGCGCGTTCGGGACTGTCGCGGCAGCCGCGAGCCTGGCGGCGATCGTGGTCGGCTCGGAGGCGGAGCGCTATGCGCAGGTCCATCGTCCCGCTCCGCCATTGACGTCAATTCCAGCGCCGACAGTCTCCGGGGTGTCGCAACTCCGCCTCAACGGGGTCGACTACGCGACGACGGGATCGGTTGAGCCGGAGGGTCAGCGCGAGTTTGTCGTGCTCGGAACCTGCGGCGACATTTTGGGCCAGCGCTGAAGAAAAGGCTGCTCCGGCAGCAACGTGCTCGATTCGGCTCGCCGCGACAAATGCTTCTCGCCGACGCCCAAGACCCATGCGGAGGATGAAAAGGCTGGGGATTCCTCTTCGCCGCGGGGTTGACTCGATCACCCGCGTCGCCTTCGATACCGACAAAGGAACCCGAAAATAAATCACCCGGCGTGGAAGTTTAAATCAGCAAATAGTTTATCGCGGTCGGTTGGACCATCTGGCAACTGGGATGAAGATGCGCTAAGTTGAGACGCCAAGGCCTGTGTAACATTTGCGACCGGCCTAGCGGGTTTTCGATGATGCGGGCGCCGTTTTTTTCATTTACGCCGGGGGCGAAGAACTGTTCGCCGACCGTAGCGCGGGATCGCGCTAGACGACATCCCGAGCTCCCTTCGCTGACTCAGGGGCCCTGCCTTTGAAGGGCCCTACGGACATTGGGATTGTGCGCCCGACCGACGAAGTTCATTCAAGCGGAAATGTTGCAAGAGCGTTTCGCCGGGATTCAGCGGCGACCGCGGGCGGCTGGCGCGTGCTTTCATCGACTAGGCTTTTGGGCGGAGATTTGGGACTAAGATGAGCAAGGGTAAGGACTTCCGCGCGCCTCGCAAACGCGGATTCGATGATGATGGACCAATGTCCTACGATTCAAAGCCTCGATCGGCGCGCGGCTTCGGCGGCGCTCCCGATAGCGGTGGTTTTGGCGGCGCTCCCATAGGGGGGCCTTCCTCGGCGCCGATAAATTCGAGCGCGCCTGCGGTCGACGCCCTGGTCAAATGGTTCAAGGCGGACAAAGGCTACGGCTTCGTCGAGCTCGCCGGCGGCCAGGGCGATGCGTTCCTGCACGCCAACGCTTTGCATGC
>JBAUXQ010000650.1:0-5537 GCA_049584355.1 Roseiarcus sp.
TCGACGAGAAGACCATGGTCGACACCTGGGTCACGGTTGGGTCGTGCGCCCAGATCGGAAAGAACGTCCATCTCTCCGGGGGCGTCGGCATCGGCGGCGTGCTCGAGCCCTTGCAGGCCAACCCGACCATCATCGAGGACGATTGCTTCATCGGCGCGCGCTCGGAGGTGGTCGAAGGCGTGATCGTCGGCGAAGGCTCGGTCATTTCAATGGGCGTCTTCATCTCCGCCTCGACCAGGATCATCGATCGCGCGACCGGCAAGGTCCACATCGGCTACGTGCCGCCCTATTCGGTCGTGGTCTCCGGCTCGCTTCCCGGCAAGCCGCTCCCAGACGGCTCGCCCGGCCCGTCGCTCTATTGCGCGGTGATCGTGAAGACGGTCGACGCTCAGACCCGCGCGAAGACGGGCATCAACGAGCTCCTGAGGGAGTGAGAGGCGTCAGCGACTTGCTCTTCGGAATACGTTACAGTAATCGCATGTAATTCGTTGATTCCACCTAGAGAGCCGCCCTTGCCCGGGGCGAGGAAATCTTCGTATAAATCGCGTATCAAAGATCTAAGATATTGACTGCGTTGTACGAAGACCGCGTGGGAGGGCGTTGCGCATGGATCCGGTCAAGATATTTTTAAGTCATAACTCAAAGTATATCGAGCTCGCCACCAGCCTGAAGAACTCGCTGCACGCCCTTGAAATCAAGCCATCGACCCAGCTTGACATCAAGATCAGCGAGGAAATGGATGGCGGAGCCAACTGGCGGCAGTGGATTGAGGATAACGTACGAAGCGCCGATATATTTCTTCTGATTTTCCCGCATGCCAGCATGGACATGAGCTGGTGCAACTATGAGCTTGGACGTTTTTACGACGGCAAGCGCAAGATTATCTGCGTCAAGAATACCGACATAGCTGACCCGCCTCCGCCCTTTCAATCGTATCAGGCGTATGACGGCGACGAGGCCGGGATTCTAAAGTTTATCAACGAACTGTTCGTCAAGGGAACCTTCACCGACAACAAGCCGCTCAACCCGAAAATTGGGCTGCCCGCCGAAGAAATCTACGGCGTGGCGCAAGGCGTCGCGCGCCAATTGGCGCAGAAATTCGCGCAAGCCCGGCTGCGGCGACAGCTCTACGAATGGAGGATTGTCCTTTCGGTCCGTTACGACGCGGCAAACCAGTTCGACCCCAAGGCTTCGACAGTCCAGGGCAATGCCGACGGCATGAAATTGCTCGGCTTCGGCGAAGCCGAAATCGTTCCGTGGTCGGCCGTTCGACGCTCGATCGGGAACACTGAGGACTGGCCTCAGGTGCTGGAGAACGCAATCCCGTCGATAACCGCCGGCTCGTTGCCGCCGGCGCTCCCGCCCTTTTTTGCTTCAGAGACGCTCTACATCCCGGTTATCACCCGGGCCGAGAGCGTCGACGACGTGCTCAAGGAACTCGCATTGATTTTTGTTGCGGCCGACAGAGATCCGCTCCGTCGCATGCTCGATTGGTCGTTGCCGGCCGCGATGCCGGACCCGGTCGCCACGCTGGTGCGGCTGGTGCGCATGATGTTCAGGGCGCGATGGGACATTCTGGAGCCCGCCTATCAGGAGACCATGAGATATCGCGCCCCCACACCCGAGCGATGCGCGGAGATAACGCGCTCCGTGCTCGCTGACTATGACCGTTTGGGACGGGACGCCCAAAGCCAGGGCATTCAGGGGTTCGACCGATTCTACGGCATCTTTGCTCGCGAATTGCGGCCCGACGTCGAATCCTGCGGCGAGGAATGGACGCAACTCATGCAGGAATTGGGAGCTACTCCGGCGGAGACGGCCAGTGTTCTCAGCGGCCGCCTCAAGGCGCTTCGCACCAACAACGCAAGGTGGCTGAAGCTCGCCGCCAAACAATTGCTGCTCGAAGTCGACGATCTCGGCTGAATGAGAAAGCCGCCGGCCCCGGGCTGCGCCGGTCGAACGGCGTCTGCGGCGTCACTTGCCGATCGCGGCGGCGATCTCCTCCCTCAAGCCTTCGGCGGTCTGGGCCGCAAGCCCGACCGCCTCAAGCGCATGCACGGCCGCTCCGACAAGCTCGGCGTTGGAGGCGGCGCGGGCGCCGTTGGGGAGCAGGAAATTGTTCTCGAACCCTACCCGGCCGTGCCCGCCGAGCAGCGCCGCGGCGATGACGCAGGCGGCCTCGCGGCGGCCGAACGCGCAGACGCTCCACGAGTCGAACCGCGGCATGTCCGGGCCGAGAAAGGGCAGAACGTCGCGCGGGATCGCGGTGCGAGTCAGGGCGAACCTTCCGAGCACGTAGAGAACCGAAAGTTTGTCGAACGGGATCAGCCCCTGCTTCACCATCGCCCCCAGGCGCTCGGCCTCGTCAGGGTGATAGACGATGATCTGCGGCCAGATCCGCATCTGCTTGAGCTTGCCCAGGAACAGGCCGAAGTCCTTCTCGTCGGTTTTCTCCGGGGCGAGCTCGCGCAGCGCCAGCGACACCGCCTCGGGATTGGTCCTCAGCACCGCCGCCCTTTGCTCGGCGGGCGAATAGCGGCCAAGCGATTCGCTGGTGATCTGCAGCACCAGCCGGTCGCCGACCTCCTCGCAGATCCGCGCGATCACGCTGCGATAGGCCTCCGGGTCGAGGGAGTGCCCGCCGTCCTTGTCGCGCACGTGCAGATGAATCATCGACGCGCCGCGCTCGAGGCATTCGGCGGCGGTGCGGGCGAGCTCGTCGGCGGTGAGGGGCAGCGCCGGATGGTCGGCCTTGGTCTTGCGCCCGCCATTGGGCGCGACCGTCACGATCACCCGTCCTCGCGTTTCAGCAGCCACAGCATGCCGCCTTTCCGCCGCGCTCACGAAGCGCGTACACTGGGCCGAACCCCCTCGGCCCGCTAACGTACACGTCAATGTCGCATATATTGCATCGCACTGCAAATAATAACATGCCGGTCGCGGTTTCCGGGTCGGGGATCGAGATCGTCGACGCCGACGGCAAGCGCTATCTCGACGCGTCGGGCGGCGCGGCCGTCTCGTGCCTCGGCCACGGCCACCCGGACGTGCTCGCCGCGATGCATAAACAGCTCGACGCCCTCGCCTATTCGCACACCGCTTTCTTCACCACCGAAGTCGCCGAACGCCTCGCCGACCGGCTGATCGAGGATGCTCCGGCGGGTCTGAGCCATGTCTATCTCGTGAGCGGCGGCTCGGAGGCGATCGAGGCGGCGCTCAAGATGGCGCGCCAGTATTTTGTCGAGATCGGCGAGCCTGAGCGCCGTCATGTCATCGCCCGGCGGCAAAGCTATCATGGCAATACGCTCGGCGCCCTGGCCGTCGGCGGCAACGCCTGGCGCCGGGCGCAATTCGAGCCGCTTCTGATCAAGACCCATCACATCGACCCCTGCTACGCGTATCGGCTGCGACGCGAGGACGAGAGCAACGCGGATTATGCCGCCAGAAGCGCTCAGGCGCTAGAGGACAGAATTGTCGAGATCGGCCCCGATCGGGTCATGGCTTTCGTCGCCGAGACCGTGGTCGGCGCCACGCTGGGCGCCGTGCCGGCGGTCAGCGACTATTTCAAGCGCATCCGGGCGATCTGCGATCGCTACGGGGTTCTCCTCATTCTCGACGAGGTGATGTGCGGAATGGGGCGAACCGGCACGCTTCACGCTTGCGAGCAGGAGGGCGTGGCGCCCGATCTGATGGCCCTCGCCAAGGGCCTGGGCGGCGGCTACCAACCGATCGGCGCGGTCATGCTGTCGAAGCGAATATACGAGGCCTTCGCCAACGGCTCCGGCGCGTTCCAGCATGGCCACACCTATATGGGCCATCCGATGGCCGCGGCGGCGGCGCTGGCGGTGCAGGACGTCATCCGACGGGATCGGCTGCTCGCCAACGTGGTCGAGATGGGCGCAAGGCTCGAGCGTCGCCTGAACGAGCGCTTCGCCCAACACCCGTTCGTCGGCGACATTCGCGGCCGCGGGCTCTTTTTGGCGCTCGAGCTGGTCAGCGACCGGGCGAGCAAGCGGCCGTTCGATCCGGCCCTAAAACTGCACGCCCGCGTCAAGCGCGAGGCGATGGCGCAGGGCCTCATGGTCTATCCGATGGGAGGCGCGATCGACGGCGTCGAGGGCGACCATATTCTGCTGGCGCCGCCCTTCATTATCGGCCCGTCCGAGGTCGACATGATCGTCGAGCGCCTGGACGCCTCGCTCGAGGCTGCTCTCGCCGGGGTCAGATAGCCGCGCAAAGGCCCCGCGCCCGCCATAGAAAGAGCGCAGTGCTTGCGGAAAGCCGCCGCTTCCGTCGGGACGGGATATTTCCCATTATCCCGCCCGGCGAACGCCGATTCGGCGCCCCAATCGACAGTGGAAAGGATCTGACGACGTGGCGAACCGCTTCCGATGGCTCGCGCTTGGCCTCATGCCCGCCCTGTTCGCAGCCGGCGCCGCCCTCCCCCAGCAAGCGCCGATCGACCTTGCGCCGGCGGCTGCGGCGGAAAAGTCCGCCAAACCGGCAAAGATCGCCGCCGCGGCGCCCCTGCCCGCCGCCGAGGCGGTGGCGCGCGCCAACACCTGGCTCGATGCGATGCGGGTCATGACCGCCGACTTCGTTCAGATCGGGCCGGACGGACGGCGCTCCCAGGGCGAGCTCAGCGTCGAGCGCCCTGGCCGCATGCGGTTTGAATACACCGAGCCGCCGCGGTTCGAGATCGTCGCCGACGGCCGCAGCGTCGCCGTCATCGACCGCAAGCTCGACACCCAGGACGAGTATTTCATCGCCCAGACGCCGCTCAAGTTTCTTCTCGCCGATCACATCGACATCGCGCGCGACACCCGAGTCCTGAGCGTCGCTGACGAGGGCAATGCGGTCACGATCGAAATCGAGGACCGGGCGGCGCTCGGCGGCACGGCGCATCTGACGCTCGTTTTCGACGCCTCGAGCTTTGCCCTGAGGCGATGGACAGTGATCGACGCCCAGGGCTTCCAGACGGTCGTCACCCTGTCCAATCTTGATTTGACCACGAGGCCTGACCCAGCGCTGTTCCACATCGACGAACTGCCGGCCAACCAACCGGGCAATCGCCGGAAATGACCGGCTTGTGGGAAACTGGCCGGCGCGCCTTGCGCCGTCCGCCCCGGCCCGTGAATCTGGCTTTGTCCGTCATCTGGAGCCGCGCATGACGTTTTCCATCGCCACATGGAACATCAACTCGGTCCGTCTGCGCATCGATCTCGTCACCCGCTACCTCGCGGAGCACCGGCCGGATGTTTTGTGCCTGCAGGAGACGAAATGCCCGGACGCCAATTTTCCTTTCGCCGCGTTCCGGGACGCCGGGTATCCGCATATCGCGATCAATGGGCAGAAGGGCTATCACGGCGTCGCCGTGGTTTCCCGCGTCCCGTTCGCAGCGTCGGCCAAGCGCGACTTTTGCGCCAAGGGCGACGCCCGTCACCTCCACGTCGTCCTCGGCGATGAGGCGGACGGACTCGAACTCCACAATTTCTACGTGCCTGCGGGCGGCGACGAACCTGACCCCGAGATCAACGCCA
>JBAUXQ010000651.1:0-1624 GCA_049584355.1 Roseiarcus sp.
CGATGCTCAAGACGATGCGCTCGGGTGCGGTCATCGTCGACGTCGCGATCGACCAGGGCGGCTGCTGCGAGACCTCGAAGCCGACGACCCATTCCCACCCGACCTATGTCGTCGACGGCATCGTCCATTACTGCGTCGCCAACATGCCGGGCGCGGTCGCGCGCACCTCGACCTTCGCCCTCAACCACGCGACCCTGCCGTTCGCGCTGGCGCTCGCCGACAAGGGCTGGCGGGAGGCCTTGAGGGAGGATCCGCACCTGCGCGCAGGCCTCAACGTCCACGACGGCAAGGTGACCTGCGAGCCGGTCGCGGCGGCGCACGGGCTCGCCTACACGCCTCCCGAAAGCGTGCTTTAGCGAGTGACCAACGGCGTCGGTCGGGCGCCGGTTCAACATTGTCCTCGATCGGCTTGCGTCTTGGCGATAGGCTCAAAGCAGCGCCCGACGAGAGCGGGGCGGTCGGTCTGAGGTCAACGAGTGCAAGTCGCTGCTCTCATCTTGCCGGTCTTTGCCGTGATCGTGACCGGGTGGGCGGCCGGCTATGTGGGCTATGTCTCGCGCGACCTGGCCGATGGATTGATTCACTTCGCCTACAATATCGCGATGCCGGCCCTGCTCGTGGTCACCATCGCCCAGGAGCCGGCGCGCTCGCTGCTCGCCTGGCGCTTCCTGGTCGCCTTCGGCGGCGGCTCGCTCATCTGCTTTGTTTTTGTCTTCGCGTTCGCCCGCGCGATGAGCGGTCGCGGCCTCGCCGGCCCGGCGATGCAAGGCTGGGCCGCATCAATGACGAACACCGGCTTTGTCGCGCTGCCGGTCCTCCAGGCGACCTACGGGCCGCGAGCGGTGCTCCCGGCCGCGATCGCCACGGTCTTTGTCGCCGTCGTGATGTTTCCGGCCGCCGTCATCCTGCAGGAGCTTGACGCCGGCGACTCTCTCGGATCGGGGGTCGCGCCGGCGAAACTGGCGCGGCACGTGATCCTCAATCCGATGGTCCTCTCGACATTGATCGGCGTCGCCTGGTCCGCGCTCGGAATCCCCATGCCTGGGCCGGTCGGCGCCTATCTGCGCATTCTCGCCGACGCGCTGACCTCGTGCGCCCTATTCGCGATCGGCCTGGGCCTCTCGATCCAGGGTCTTCGCGCCAACTTCGGCCGCGCCGCGACGCTGACCGTGGTCAAGCTCGTGATCATGCCGTTGATCGTGTTCGGTCTTGCGGTCGCGCTTCGGCTCGAACCGCTCTACCTGATCGCGGCCGTCATCTGCGGCGCGGTTCCAACCGCCAAGACAGTCTACATCTTGGCCGGCGAGTATCATTGCGAGGAACCGCTTGTCGCGGCGACGGTGTCGATGACGACATTGTGGTCGATCGGGACGTTGATCGTGTGGATATACGCTTTGGCGGGATTCGCCCCTCCGGGCGCTCTCGGGTAGGGCCGGTTGCGACCCGGTCATGGACTCGGCCTTAACGCTATCTATGCCCGGCTATGTCATTCTTCCACGGAACTTTCTCAGTTGGCGGCCGGCGGCCGGTCGCCGTTGCCGTTGAGGGCGCCTGGCGCCCAGTTCACTCCGTCGCGCATGGCGTAGAAGATGTGGGCGCCGATGCGGTCGACCTTGCGCAGATA
>JBAUXQ010000652.1:0-4195 GCA_049584355.1 Roseiarcus sp.
GCCTGACCGAGCACGTTGCCGAAGCCGGACACGGTCGCGCCGGTGGGGTTCTCGGGCGTTACTCCGTTTGTCCACACGACAGGAATTTCGGCACGGAAGTTCAGTTCCCATTGCGGCGTGAGCCTGAGCGGCGCCTCGATTCGGGCGAAGGGCGTATTCGTTTCGACTTGTTTGGTCGTTCCCTCCTCGACGCCGGGACCGGGGGCTTCGGTATAGCGGTCAAGAAGCTCGATCTTGCCCAACGGCTGAGTTGGATCGTCGCCGGTCCCATTCGCGACGTCAGGTGAATCCGAGCCGGCAAGAACAGGGCCCGCTACGCTAAGCGCGACAGCGACAGATGCGGTACGCGCAACGGCGAGAAGCACAAACGTCCATCTAATCGCCTGGCTTTTGCGCGTTGCATCCGGGGGATCAAAGACGCGCGGGCCTATCATCTCATCAACGCGAGATTGCGCCAAAAATATTCCAGACTCTCGGTACCGCCGAAGAGCGTCATGAAATTCGTGGAGTCCACGAGAATGATATCGCCTGCGCGCTGCTCATTCGGCGGCATCCAGATGAGGCAGTTGAACTCGGTGTTGCCCGCCTCGGTGAAAGGGTGCGGACGGTCGAGATCGATGGGCTGACGCGCCAGGAGCCGCGCTGACGCCGTGTCTCCGCCGGTAAGCTCGTAGTGCGGCAGATGCAAATGGAAATTGAGGGTCGGGACATCCTTTAGCAGACCCAGGCTGTCGATGTCCCTGAAGGCGGTCAACGGCGCGATCTCTTTCGTGCCGCGGACCAGCGCGGGGCGGAGCCCATACTGATTGCGCACCGGCACGTTGAGCGCCTTCATAAGCGAGCGTGTGTATTGGCCGAAGCGCTGCTGGCGCGGGACGAGCGCGTCGCCGTGATGGAGATATTCCATCTGACGTTGTTCAAGGTCGCTCGAAAAGCCGACGTCGTGATGCGGGGCCAAAAGGAGGCACGTGTCTTCGCGCTGCAGCCAGCCGCGAATGGCTTCGACTTCTTCCGGCGCCGCCGTTTGCTCGGAAGCAAGGTGGTCGAGTCCAAACACCATCAAAGTGTCGGTGTCGGCCAATATCCTTTCGTCGATCGGCAGTCGGTAACCCGCCTGATCGATGCGCTGGAAAACCGCGACGGGATGGCCGGTGACGTCTTCGGTGGTCTTCTGGAAGCCGAGAGATGACCTGTGAAACAATTCCAACGCGCCGGCGATCCCTTGGAGAAATTGCGCCGCGCTCCATTCCGGCGTCTCATAGGCTGGCCACGTGACGCGGCGAACCTCGGTCATTGTGGAAAACCGATTGTCTATCTCCGTGAGATCGCGCTGAGCCTCCCAAGGGTAGCTCCACGTCCAATAGATGCTGACGCGGCGCTTGCCCTGCGTATATTTGCGGGGGACATGGTTTTGGTTGTAGGTGCGCGCGGCACTCGATGCGCCCATGGAAAATCCTCCCGAATTGCCGTTACCCTTGCGCTTGCGCGCCGCTCCCTCCGGGCAGCGAAGCCAGGTATCGCAGCGCCCGTAAGCCCGGAAGGAAAAAATATGCGCCGCCCCTGACGGTCGTGAAGGCGGGCAACCCTTGGATTTTCTTGCGGATGGGGCGCTTGGGAATCTTGTATTCCAGTGTCCCGTCGTGAGCGCCGATGATTGGGTCGCGTTCGTTGCCGAGTTCGCTAAAGTTCCGGTCGTTGATCCAGACGTTCTGCGCGAACTCGAACTGACGGATGAGGCTCGCGCAGATAACGAACGCGGCGATCCCGCGCTCGACCCCGTCGTCGGGCGCGCCTTCGGGCAGAGGAGGCCCATACGGCGCCCCTCGGCGGATCATCCGGCGCCGGTTCATGTTGTGAGCCGTGTCGCGGGGATTCATCCGCCGAATGTGCGAGCCGAGCGGGACCGCGTAGCCGTGCGGGTCCATTTCCTTATAGTTGAAGTCGTTATTTCGTTGCGGATCGGCCCCAAGCCCGGGATCGTCTTTGTGGGGCGCGAGCACCAGCGGCGCTCCGCTGCGCCAGCGCCCCATCAGCTTGGCCGCGATCAGTTCCTGCTCCTCCGCAGTGTCGCCGTGCTGGCGCAGGAACTCGCGAAACTTTCCCACATGCTGCTCGAGTCGCCGGTAGGCTATGTAGCTGCCATTCCGTGCGAGAATTTCGGGCTGCGGGCTGTCAGCTATCGCGCCGTATTCGTCGGGGTAGCCAAGGATGAACTCGCCTGGTTTCAACGGCGCGCCGGATCCGGGCGTCGGTTCGACGCCGCTTCCCTCTATCGTCGGCTCGGACAACCGGTCCCGGTAGCCAAAATGCTCATGCGCGTAGCCGAACGGCGGAATGGCGTGAAGGTCGAGCACGGAGAGGACCTCGACGCCGGGGCAGTTGGCGAGAAGCTTCCCATGCTCCGAGGCGCACCGGTCGTGCTCCGCCTCGTCCCGCGCAAAGAGAATGACGATCGCATGCAGATCGGGGCTCGCAAGCCCGCCGACCCAATGTTCGGGGGCGTTCATGCCGCTGTCGCCGAGCACCTCCGCCCGCGCCGCCATGCCCTGCTTGAACTCCTCCGGAAACGAAGCGAGCGAAGCCTCGTCCAGTCCGAGCGCCCTTAGGCCGTTCCGGGTGAATGCCGCCGTCACCCAGCGCTTGTCTTGGCCAACGCCCGCGCGCATCGACGACGCCGAATGAATCGTCTCTTTGATCGCCGACACCCAGGCGCGGGCCCCGGCCCCGCCGCGAAACGAAAGAAACTCGTAGCGGGCCGTGAGCGCCGGAGCGCGGGTCAGAAGCAAGTGTTGGATGTCGTCGAATTCAAGCATCTCGACGTTTCCTGTTTAGCGATTTGATGGCGTCACGACGTTCGCCCCCAGGCTTGTGCATCGATCTTCCACTCATCGCCGTGCTTTGAAAACGTGTATGCGAGCGTACCGGTCCGCGCGATGGTTTGGCCCTTGATGGTGACCGTGAGCGTCCCGGCTATAACGGCGTATGCACCCGATCCTTCCACGTTCCAGAACCCCATTTCGTAGGATAAGTGCTCGTAAGAGACTCCGAGGTTCTCACGCCACTTTGCTACGTCAGTAAGCCAGTTAGCCGGAGCATTCGGGTTCAACCAGCGGTAGGGTGCGATGCCGTCAACAATGATGGCTGTGTCCCCGAAAACACGAAAAAAAAGCTCGTCATTCTGGGTGTTGAAAGCGTTGATGTGATTGTCGATCAGTGACTGAATCTCCGCAGGAGGGTTGTCCGCCACGATCATCCTCCAGTCACGGTACTACAACGCTTCGCTATCATTGCCGTTCGAGCGACAATCTGTCCCGAGGAATCATTGCATCTGGTCGAGCATGGTGGAGAACGCGGCCTTCAGTTGAAGGGCCTTTTTGATTTCGGTGGCGCTCACATACGGATATTCCGCGTATTCGAGGAAGCTCGGACATTGATGATCGCGGGCAAACTTGATGAAAGCTGCGGGGTTAGTCTGCCAGTCCATCGGGAAACCCTCGAGATTCTCGAACACCGTCCGCAGGCCGGTCATGCCGAAAATTTTCACCGCGTCTTCGGTATATTTATCGAAGTCGGTGTCGAAAATGCCCTGATACATGAAATAGGTCTCTCCTTTGATGGGGAAGAGCACCCAGCGCAGGTAATGCAGCTGCAAGGCGGCCAGTGCGTCCGGCTCCGCGGCGATCGTTTCCTCGATGGTTTTGGCGTATTTATAGAAGACCTCTTCCCGGCCTGGGATTATCTTCGCCAGGACCGAGAAGCCGTAGCCGGCCGGGGTCTTGGGAAAGATGGGGCCGTAACGCCCCTGCTCGACCTTGTCCTGGAAGTACCCGCCCTTGGGGATCGCCATCGCGGCGGGCTTCGTCCAGTCCTGTGTCTTTGATTCGCTCGACATTGCGTTTGTCCTTCCTCGTATGTTTCCCCAGTGAATGAATTTATTGTCGTGGGCCAGGTGCTGCTGCTGGCGGCGGTCGCGCAACCGGCAGAAACAGGCGCGCGAGGCGATTGAAGGGTCCTCGCAATAAGGCGTAGGGGACGAGCGCCAGCACCGTCGCGGTAAGAATCAGCTCCAGCGGATAGATAAATCGCACTGTCATGAGCTGGTAGGCTGCGTCGAGCGCGATCGCGGCAAGGAACGGCGTCATCGCTCCCCGCCAGCCCTCGTGAAGCAACTGCAGACGCCGCCCCGGGCTTGTCG
>JBAUXQ010000653.1:0-2000 GCA_049584355.1 Roseiarcus sp.
CCTCGATCCGCAGCGCCTCGTTCCATTTCGCCATCCGTTCCGAGCGCGCGAACGAGCCGACTTTCAGTTGGCCGGCGCCCCAGCCGATCGCCAGATGAACGATCGATGTGTCCTCGGTCTCGCCCGAACGCGCCGAGACGATGGCGCCCCAGCCGAACCGGCGCGCTTCGTCGCATGCGGCTTTGGCTTCGCTCACCGTTCCCGCCTGATTCACTTTGATGAGAACGGCGTTGACGCTTCTCCGGCGCGCACCCTCGCGCACGCGGCTTAAGCTGGTGACGAGATAGTCGTCGCCGATCACCTGGATGCGGTCGCCCACGGCGGCGGTGAATTGCTCGAACCCCTGATCATCGTCTTCGGCGAACGGGTCTTCGATCGACAGGATCGGATAGCGGGCGCACCAGCCGAGGAGCATTTCGGCCATTGCGTCGCGGTCGAGCTCGCGCTTTTCGAGCCCGAGTCGGTAGCGGCCGCCGCGGCCGAATTCCGACGCGGCGACGTCGAGGGATATCGCGACGTCCGTTCCGGGAGCGAGCCCGGCGCGCTCAATCGCCCGCATCAGCGTTTCGAGCGCCTCCTCGTTGGTCGAAAACGCCGGCCACCAGCCGCCTTCATCAGCGACCCCCTGGAGGAGGCCGCGCTCGGCCATGATCGCGCCGGCGGCGTGGTAGACGTCCGCAGTCACCGCCAACGCCTCGGCGAAGGTCCTGGCCCGCGGCGCGACAACCATGAAGTCCTGGACGTCGGTTCGCCGTCCGGCATGGGCGCCGCCGCCGAAGATCTGGATTTCCGGCAGCGGAACGATCGCCGGCCGATCGCAAAGGCAATAACGCCAGAGCGGCAGGCCGCGGCTCGCCGCCGCCGCATGCAGCACCGCCAGTGAAACCGCAGTCAGCGCGTTTCCGCCGAGCCTTGCCTTGTTCGGCGTGCCGTCAAGGGCGATGAGCCTGGCGTCGATCGCGCCCTGATCAAACGGGTCGAGGCCGGCGAGAGCAGGGGCGATTTCCGTCCGCATCCCTTCGAGCGCATCCTGCACGTCGAGGCCGCCGAGGCGCTTCCCGCCATCGCGCTTGTCGATCGCCTCGTGGGCGCCGCGCGATGCGCCGGCCGGCGCAATTCCTCGTCCGACCGCGCCGTCGCTCAGCCCGACTTCCGCCTCGACGGTCGGCCGGCCGCGCGAGTCCCAGATGCGCCGCGCGAGAAGCGATCGGATGACCGGTTCGCTCATCGCGCGCTAACCCATGCGTCACCTACGTCGGTCAGACGAGGCGGCGGATCGGCGATCAGCGGCGTGGCGGCGCGGCGCACAGCCGCCCGCTCGCTGTCAAGGGCGAGGTACTCGACCGGCGACTTGCCGTCGACCCTGGCGAGGAACAGCGCCGGCAGCAGAGCGGCGGCGCGCGCTTCGAGACCGTCGGGGCTCTCCCAATCGACTCCCGCGAGGTAGGCCCGCGCCAGCGCCGAAAACGCGGCGCCATAGCGCGTCCGGTCGGCCCCGGTCCGCGCGCCCTTGAGAAGGAGATGGTTGAGACAGA
This sequence comes from Roseiarcus sp., assembly GCA_049584355.1. GTDB lineage: Bacteria > Pseudomonadota > Alphaproteobacteria > Rhizobiales > Beijerinckiaceae > Roseiarcus. The sequence goes on from JBAUXQ010000653.1 coordinate 1,536, forward strand.
ACGCAACATCGAAGGCGGGATCGCCGAACCAGGCGCATTCGGCGTCGAGGAACACCGGCCCGAGCGGGCCATCAAGGATGTTCTTCGGGCTCACGTCGCCGTGAACCAACGCCCGTTTGGTCGAAAGCGTTGTCCGCGCGAGCGCCTCGAAGCGCGGCGCCAGCGCAGGGTGGGCGCGGCCGGCCGCGCGGAGATAGGGCTCGATACGGATCGCCTCGAACGTGCCGTCGTTGGCGAACGCTGCCGGAACGCCGGGATCGGCCGCGCTTCGCGCATGGATGACGGCGAGATCGCGCCCGACCGCGGCGGCGAAATCCGGCTCGACGCAGCCGGCGAGAAGCTGCGTCTTCCATAGCCGATTGTCCTCGGGCGCGAGATAGTCCATCGCGAACAGGCCCGCCTTCGCGTCCTCGCCGAGGACGCGCGGCGCGGCGCGCGGCAGCCAGCGGGCGACGGCGCGCATCC
>JBAUXQ010000654.1:0-4663 GCA_049584355.1 Roseiarcus sp.
CACCGGGTGGCTCGCTGAGCCGAGCAACGCAGCCGCGCTTGCCGAAGCGATCGAAGCCGCGCTCGGCCTCGGCGCCTCGGCGCGCGAGGCCGTCCGGCGGCGGTCGCGGGCAAAAATAGCGGAAGCCTTCTCGCTCCAGCGGATGACGCACGACACGCTCAGCGTCTACGCCGAGGCGCTGGGCCGCTAGCGGAAGACAACGCGGTCGGCTTCAATCCGGCGCCGCCTCCAGCCTGCGCACGTCGAGCGCCACGACCTGGGACAACCAGCCTCGGCGTGACGCTCTGTGTCCGCCCGCCGCTGATCGCCCGCGCTTATGGGGGAGCCCAGCGGACGCCATCCAAACGCGAAGCGCCCTAGCCGGGCGCCGCTTCCGGCGTCCGCACGTGCTCAGGACGAATGCCGATCCCGACCAGCCGGGCGGGAATGCGGCGCAGAATTGGAAGGCTGTTGAAGAGCTTGAAAAACGCCGGCGGCTTCGGCCGCTTCCGGGCCGCCAGAACGGGGCTGATAATCCTCCGCTGGATCGTCAGCTGCAGCCACTGGGTGAACCGCATCGGCAGCGTGCGCCTGTCCTCGATGGCCCGAAGATCCTCGTCGGTCGCCCGGCCGTCCCGCAGGGGACGGGCGAGTTGGTTCGCGGCGGCGACCGCGTCCTGCACCGCCAGGTTGATGCCGACGCCGCCGATGGGCGACATGGCGTGGGCGGCGTCGCCGATGCAAATGAGCCCGGGCCGCCACCATTTTTGCAGCCTGTCAACGGCGACGCTCAGCAGCTTGACGTCGTCCCAGGTTTTTAATTCGCCAACGCGGTCGGACAGAAACGGCGACATCTCGACGACCCGCGCGCGGAACGCTTCGAGGCCCTCGGACTTGACGCGCTCGATCCCGCCTTTTGGAATGACATAGGCGCATTGCCAGTAATTGCCGCGATCGAACATCACCATCAGCTTGCCGGCTTCGATATGGCCGAAGACGTCCGCCCGGTCGCTGTCCTTGCGCGATAAACGGAACCAGAGCACATCCATCGGCGCGCCATAGTCGTCGCTCTTGAGGCCGGCTTGCGTGCGCACGGTCGAATGACGTCCGTCGCACCCGACAACGAGATCGGCGCGTATCGTGAGCGACCCGTCCGGAGTCTTGGCGATCACGCCAACGATGCGCCCATTCTCTTCGATGAGATCGGTCGCTTCGGCCTGCATGCGCAGGTCGAACGTCCTGTAGCGCTTGCCATGCTCGGCCAGGAAGTTGAGGAAGTCCCACTGCGGCATCAGCGCAATGAATTTGCAGTGCGTCGGCAGATGGCGGAAATCGACCATCCGAAGGTGCTCGGCGCCGACCTGGCCGGTCAGTGTTTCGATCTTTTGATGCGGCAGCTTCAGGAATTCGTCGATGAGGCCGAGCTCAACCATCAGTTCTAGCGTCGAAGGATGAACCGTGTCGCCGCGGAAGTCGCGGAAGAAATCGGCGTGCTTCTCGAGCACCGTCACGCCGACGCCGGCGCGGGCCAGCAGGAATCCCAGCATCATTCCCGCCGGGCCGCCGCCGGCGATGCAGCACTGCGTCGTGATCGTCGCGTCTGGCATCTGTACCTCGCGCCGGCTGGCATCGTACGCCAGCAGTCACGGTCGGCAAACGCGAAAGCAAGGGTGGACGTTCCGTCCATGCTGGGCGGCCGCCTCATCACGACGAGCCGCTCCCCCGGAGATCCGGGGGGGCGATGACGAATTCCCGATCTACCTCTAATTCTTGATGAACGCGCCGCTGCGCAAATCGCTCAGCGCCTGGCGGATTTGGTCTTGGGTATTCATGACGATCGGCCCGTGCCAGGCGATCGGCTCGCGCAGCGGCCGGCCGGAGACCAAGAGGAAGCGCACACCCTCGTCGCCCGCCTGGACGCTGATCTCGTCGCCCGCCCCGAACACCACCAGCGAGCGGTTGCCGACCTTGTCGCGCACCAGCACCTCCTCGCCGTCGATCTGCGCTTCTCGCAGCGCCCCGAACGGCTCCGAGGCGGAGGCGAAATCGCCCGAGCCCTCGAAGATGTAAGCGAAGGCCTGACGGAAATCCTCGACCTTGAGGCGCTTCTTCTTGCCCGCCGGCACGGTCACGTCGAGATAGCGCGGCTCGGCGGCGACGCCGTCAACCGGCCCCGCCTTGCCCCAGAACTCGCCGCAGATGACCCGCACGCGCGTGCCGTCGTCGTCGATCACCTCGGGGATCGCGCTCGCGGGAACGTCCTGGTAGCGCGGCCTGGTCATCTTGAGATGCGCGGGCAGGTTGGCCCAGAGCTGGAAGCCGTGCATGCGGCCCTTGGCGTCGCCGGCAGGCATTTCCTGATGCAGGATGCCGCTGCCGGCGGTCATCCACTGCACGTCGCCGGACCCGAGCGTTCCGCGGTTGCCGAGGCTGTCGCCGTGGTCGACGCTGCCCGCGAGCACATAGGTGATCGTCTCGATGCCGCGATGGGGATGCCACGGAAAGCCGGCCTGATAATCCTCGGGACGGTCGCCGCGGAAATCGTCCATCATCAGGAACGGATCGAAATCGGAGGTGTCGCCGAAGCCGAAGGCGCGGCGGAGGCGGACGCCCGCTCCCTCCATGGTCGGAATCGATTGGCTGACGCGCTTGACGGGACGAATGGACATGAGCCCTCCTGGACGAACAGAAAACGATCTGGCTGCCGAAATACTGCCGCTCCGCCAGATTTAAGACTGACGAATTTCAGCAAGTTCTTAGATCGGAAACCGTGCTGGCGCCGAAGATAGGTATAGGAAATCGTCGCCGCAAGTCTATCAATAGAAGCGATGGTTTCTATCGGTCGGGATGAACGCCCGCCGCCGGCCGCGTCCGCGGTTTGGGCGGGCCTTCCTCGCCCGGCGCTGTTGGACGCGAGCGCCGATGATCGAGACAAGCGCAGAGCGATGACGCAAGACAAACGCCGTTGAATTTCCCCGAGATTTGTCATGGCGGCGCTCATTTGATCGACTACGCCTCCCGTGCGACCGCCGCTGCGCCGCCCGAGCCAGGAGAATGTCGATTCTTTCTTGCGTGTCGAAGCGAAGAAAAGGGGGATCGGTGAGAGGCGTCATTGCTTTTGTCGCCGTCGCAGGCGCGAGCCTGGGCATGATGGGCGGCAGCGTTGCTCAGACCGACCCCAGCCCGGCTCGGAGCAGTCCCGACCGACAGGGTTGGGAACTCTTCATGACGGTCAACGCCAACGTCGCCGGCGGAGGAGACAACAACGCGCTATTCGAGTCATGGGCGAGCGACGGCGATACGTTTCGGACGTCGCCCGTATGGCCCTCGGGCGCCGCTGCGATGCAAATTGGGCCAAGAGCTTTGAGCCTGGCGTTTGAGCGGGCTCACCCCCGCTTCACGCCTGAGGTGCTGCCTGGAGGGGCGGCGCTGGTCGGAGAGGAGACCCGCCGCAACAAGCCGGACTTCGACTTCATCGTTCAAAACAACCTGTTCAAGGTATCGGGTTTGCGAACCGCCTTCGACGCCGGCAAGCCGATCGCTTTCCCGGTCGATTCAATCGAAGTGAAGGCGAACTGGGTCGAGGTCGGCCGGCTCAAGGAATTCAACGGCTTCGGTGGAACCCCGATCGAAGCTGCAGCCGCGTATCACGTGAATTCGACCGGCGGGAAGCAATACGCCCTCGTCTCGTTTCACATCATATCGAGGCTCGTCCCCGATTGGACCTGGGCGACGTTTGAGCATGAGGACAACCCGGGGCGATGCGACGTCATCGGCTGCAAGGATAGTTTCGGCGCTGTCGATGCCTATGTCGCGCCGCTCTCCCCGGTCGAGTCTCAGACCCATTACCCGGGTTGCGCCAAGACACCCGCTGTTCTGGCGCTATTTGCCCAGGCTCACGTCGATCCGGCGTTCGCGCACTACTGCCTGAAAGGTTCTCAGTCGGACTTCACTGATTCGTCTGGCCTCGCGATCCGCGTTGGCAACTCGGTGACCGAGCAGGGTTTTGTCGCCCAATCCTCCTGCATGACATGTCACGGTCGCGCGGCCTTCGACGCTGACGGCCGCCCGACGACCTCCGGCGGCTTTGATCCAACCTCGATTGGCGCGCCGCCCGGAAGCGGGAATGCTCCGGTTGGACCGATCAATTCCAGCTGGCGCGAAGGCGATCCGATGCGGTTCGGGCTTCCGGCTGATTTCGTCTGGTCGGTCCCGTTCTGCGCCATCGACGACACCACAGAGCCGCCAGAGACAAAGTCGCGCCTTTGTTCGTCGAAGTAGCGCGCCGGGCCAGCCTGTCACCGCTTCGGCAGTTGGCGCCAAGGCCGAGAGTTCAGTCTCGGCCGCTTGAACGAACGCCGGCGTTCGGACTTGGTCCGCCCCCAACGATTGTCGAAGCGAGCGCGCCGGCGGTGACGGCGCGCTCCAACCCGGTCTGTACGTCAGCCCCTGTAAGACGCGCCGCCAGAAAGGCGGCGACGAAGGCGTCGCCGGCGCCGGTGGTGTCGATGGCCTCAACATGCGGCGCAGCGGCTCGCCAGCGCTTGGCGCCTGCCGCCGCCTCGCACCCGGCTGCGCCGCGCTTGACGACCACCAGCGGATAGAGCGCAGCTAGCCGCGCGCATTGGGTCTCGGGATCGTCCGAGCCGGCGAGAATCGCGGCTTCCTCCGCGTTGGGGAACAG
>JBAUXQ010000655.1:0-3830 GCA_049584355.1 Roseiarcus sp.
GCGCCGGGAAGCACCAATTGCGCCCGGGCCTCGCTCGCCGCGAGAGCCGCGGCGATGAGGCCGCAAAACAGGAGGCAAAACCGTCGAGTCATTGGCCAAGTCTAGAAGCGTTCAGGAAAAAGGGGAAGGCGCTCGGCGGTACGCGACAACGAGCCCAAAGCCTGAAAAATCCGCCGCTTCCGCGCCTTGCGCCACCAAATCGCCCCACCTATATACGCCGGGACTGGCAGGTTCGGGCGCAAATTCGCGTCGAACCAGCGGAAATCTGGCCAGTGGAAATCTGGCGTTGAGAAACGGGGATCGGAAGAGCGAGGCCGACGGCTTGAAGGGCGCGGCGGAATGCTTCCTGAGAGCTCGGCCGCTTTGGGGCCCGGCGGTCCCGCGAAGGAACAGGGGAAAGATATGGCGAAGGTAATTGGCATCGACCTCGGCACAACCAACTCGTGCGTCGCTGTCATGGAGGGCTCGACCCCCAAGGTGATCGAAAATTCCGAGGGCGCGCGCACGACGCCGTCGATCGTCGCGTTCACCGACGATGGCGAGCGGCTCGTCGGGCAGCCGGCAAAGCGGCAGGCGGTAACCAATCCCGAGCGCACCATCTTCGCGATCAAGCGGCTGATCGGGCGGTCGTTCGACGATCCGATTTCCAAAAAGGACATGGCCCTCGTTCCGTACAAGATCGTTCGCGGTCCCAATGGCGACGCGTGGGTGACAGTCGACGGCAAGCAATATTCGCCGTCGCAGATCTCGGCCTTCATCCTGCAGAAGATGAAGGAGACGGCGGAAGCCTATCTCGGCGGTCCGGTGACCCAGGCCGTCATCACGGTTCCGGCCTATTTCAATGACGCCCAGCGTCAGGCGACCAAGGACGCCGGCAAGATCGCCGGCCTCGAGGTGTTGCGCATCATCAACGAGCCGACCGCGGCCGCGCTGGCCTACGGCCTCGACAAGAAGAAAGCCGGCACGATCGCCGTCTATGACCTCGGCGGCGGCACGTTCGACATTTCAGTCCTCGAGATCGGCGACGGCGTGTTCGAGGTGAAGTCGACGAACGGCGACACGTTCCTCGGCGGCGAAGACTTCGACATGCGGCTGGTCGAATATCTGTCGGGCGAGTTCAAGAAGGAGCAGGGCATCGACCTGACCAAGGACAAGCTCGCGCTTCAGCGCCTGAAAGAGGCGGCCGAGAAGGCGAAGATCGAGCTCTCATCGGCGACGCAGACCGAGATCAACCTGCCTTACATCACCGCTGACGCGAGCGGGCCGAAACACATGGCCCTCAAGCTGACCCGCGCGAAGTTCGAGGCGCTGGTCGACGACCTGATCCAGCGGACAGTCGAACCGTGCCGCAAGGCCCTGAAGGACGCTGGCCTTTCGGCCGGCCAGATCGACGAGGTGGTTCTGGTCGGCGGCATGACGCGCATGCCCAAGGTCCAGGAAGTCGTCAAGCAGTTCTTCGGCAAGGAGCCGCACAAGGGCGTCAACCCGGACGAAGTGGTCGCCGTCGGCGCCGCCATCCAGGCGGGCGTCCTGCAGGGCGACGTCAAGGACGTGCTGTTGCTCGACGTCACTCCGCTGTCGCTCGGCATCGAGACCTTGGGCGGCGTTTTCACCCGGCTCATCGAGCGCAACACGACCATACCGACCAAAAAAAGCCAGGTGTTCTCGACCGCCGAGGACAACCAGACCGCGGTCACGATCCGTGTCTTCCAGGGCGAGCGCGAGATGGCCGCCGACAACAAGGCGCTCGGCCAGTTCGACCTGGTCGGGATTCCCTCGGCGCCGCGCGGCGTGCCGCAGATCGAGGTGACGTTCGACATCGACGCCAACGGCATCGTCAACGTCACCGCCAAGGACAAGGCGACCAACAAAGAGCAGCAGATCCGTATCCAGGCGTCGGGGGGCCTGAGCGAAGCCGACATCAACCGGATGGTGAAGGACGCGGAAGCCCACGCCGCCGAGGATAAAAAGCGGCGCGAGCTGGTCGACGCCAAGAACAGCGGCGAGGCGCTGGCGCATGACGCGGAAAAGGCGCTGAAGGACTATGGCGACAAGGTCGCCCAATCCGATCGCAGCGCCATCGAGTCGGCGGTCGCTACCCTGCGCACAGCGCTGCAGGGCGAGGACGTCGAGGCGATCAAGGCGCGCACCAACGACCTGATGCAGGCGCAAATGAAGCTCGGCGAAGCCATGTACAAGGCTCAAGCCGCGAGCGGCGCGCCGGGCGACGGCGGCGCCGGCCCAGGCGGGGACGGACAGGCCAAGGACGACGTCATCGATGCGGAATTCCGCGAAGTCGACGACGACAAGAAGAAGTCGTCCTGAACGAATAAAGCCGGCCGCATCCAAGCGGCCGGATCTGGTTTTAGGGGACGCCGGAATGGCGGGTGGGGACTTGGCTGTCGTCGGGACCGCGCGGTCGTGCGCAGCGAAGGCGAGCATCGAACCGGCCTTGCAGGGAAGTGGCGCAGGAGAAGCAGGTCTTAGGCATGCATAGACTGCGGGCGCGCTGAACTATGGCCAAGCGCGATTTCTACGAAACTCTGGGCGTTTCCAAAACGGCGAGCGACGCTGACTTGAAGTCCGCCTTCCGCAAGGCGGCGATGCAGTGTCACCCCGACCGGCATCCCGGCGACAAGCAGGCCGAGGCGCGGTTCAAGGAGCTGAATGAAGCCTACCAGCATCTGTCGGACGCCCAGAAGCGTGCGGCTTACGATCGCTATGGTCACGCCGCGTTCGATCAGAGCGGCATGAACGACGGCTTCGCGGCCTCGATGTCCGACATCTTCGATGATCTTTTCGGCGACATGATGGGCGGACGGCGCGGCCGACAGTCCTCGGGTCGGGAGCGCGGCGCCGACCTGCGCTACAACCTCGAGATCTCGCTCGAAGAGGCGTTTCGCGGCAAGACCGCCAGCATCCGCATGCCGACGTCGGTGGCGTGCGAAGCCTGCGCCGGCTCCGGGGCTCGCGCCGGCTCCAAGCCTATAACCTGCAAGACCTGCGGTGGCCATGGGCGGGTGCGGGCCCAACAGGGCTTCTTCGCCATCGAGCGCACCTGTCCCTCATGCCACGGCCGCGGCCAGACGATCGAAAATCCGTGCGACAAATGCGCCGGCGCCGGCCGTGTGACCAGGGAGCGCACGTTGTCGGTCAATGTTCCCGCCGGCGTCGAGGATGGCACCCGCATTCGTCTCACCGGCGAGGGCGAGGCGGGAATGCGCGGCGGCCCGCCCGGCGACCTCTACATTTTCCTCACCGTCAAGCCGCACGCGATCTTTCAGCGCGACGGCGCCGACCTCTATTGCCGGGTCCCGATCTCGATGGTGCAGGCGGCGCTCGGCGGCGAGTTCACCGTCACGACGCTCGATGGAACCGAGTCGAGGGTCAGCGTTCCCGAGGGCGCGCAGTCTGGCCGCCAATTGAGGCTGCGCGGCAAGGGCATGCCGGTTTTGCGCTCGCGCGATTTGGGGGATCTGTTCGTTCAGCTCAATGTCGAGACGCCGCAAAGCCTCACCCGGCGCCAGCGCGAGCTTTTGACCGAGTTCGCCGCCGAGTCCTCGCACCAGACCCACCCCGAAAGCGCGGGCTTCTTCGCCAAGATGAAGGAGTTCTTCGAGGGGCGGGGTTGAGCCGCCTTTGCCAGGCGGGCCGAGCGCCGATATAAGCGCCGCACGGCGCTAGGGGCTCGCCGCTCATCCGCGGGAAGCCGGAATGCAGGGTCAAGCGCTGAATAAGCTGCATCGGTTCGCGCTCGCCGACAGCGCGCGCTTTCTCAAAACTCTCATCGCCGCGCCGCGGCTCACAGGCGCGGTCGCGCCCTCCGGGCG
>JBAUXQ010000656.1:0-2799 GCA_049584355.1 Roseiarcus sp.
CGCCAAGGGCGCGCGCGGCGTCGCCCTCGTCTCCGACGCCATGCCGCCTGCCGCGGGCGGGCCGGACGTGTTCGAATTGCAGGGGCGGCGGATGACCCGGGTCGGACATAAGCTCGTCGCCGAGGACGGAACGCTCGCCGGCGCCGCGATCACCATGCGTGACGCGGTCGACTATGTCGTGAATACGCTCGAGATCCCGCTCGCCCAGGCGCTGACGATGGCGACGCTGACCCCGGCGAAACTCCTCGGCGTCAACGATCGGATCGGCCGCCTCGCGTCCGGCCTTCGCGCTGATCTCGTTCATCTGACCGACGATCTTCGAGTGGCCGAGGTTTGGGCAGGCGGGCGTTCCCTCGCGGAGATCGAGGCGGCGGCGTAAGGTGTCGCTCCAACAGCGTCACCCCCTCCACCGCTTCGCGTGGGAGGATAGGCTCCATCCTCCCTTGTCGCGAAGCGGCGGGGGAGGGGGACCATGCGAAGCATGGTGGAGGGGGCGCGCAAGCGCCATCAGTCCGCCTTGTCTCCGAGCCGCAAGTGCGAAACGATCGGCCTTATGGCTCCATCCGATCCCCGCGTACTGTTGCGTTCGCTGTTCGACGCCGCCGTGGCGGCGGCCGATCCTGCGCTGATCCTCCCCGAGCATCTGCCCAAGCCGCCCAAAGGACGAACGATCGTCGTCGGCGCGGGCAAGGCGGCGGCGGCGATGGCGGCGGCGGTAGAGAAGCATTGGCGCGGGCCGTTGGAAGGGCTGGTCGTCACCCGCGTCGGCCATGGCGCGCCGACGAAGCGGATTCGGGTCGTCGAGGCTGGACATCCGAACCCGGACGCGGCCGGCATGGCGGCCGCGGGCGAAATCCTGGCGATGGCGCACGGCCTCACGAGCGATGATCTCGTGCTCGCGCTCATCTCCGGCGGCGGGTCGGCGCTTCTGTCGCTGCCGGGCGGCCAGGTCACGCTCGCCGACAAGCAGGCGATCACCCGCGCGCTGCTCAAGAGCGGCGCGCGCATCGGCGAAATGAACATCGTGCGCAAGCATCTCTCGGCGATCAAGGGCGGCAGGCTCGCGATCGCCGCCGCGCCGGCGAGTGTCGTGACCCTCATCCTTTCCGACGTGCCGGGCGATGACCTCTCCGTGATCGCATCCGGCCCGACGGTTCCCGACGCCAGCACTCTCGCCGATGCGCGCGAGGTGCTGGCGCGCTACCGGATCGATGTCCCGCCGCGCGTCGCCGCCCATCTCGCCGACTCCTTGAACGAGACGCCGAAGCCCGGCGACCCGCGGCTCTCAAGCGTCGAGAACCGCCTCGTCGCGACGCCGCGCGGCTCGCTCCTCGCCGCCGCGGCCAAAGCGCGCGAGGCCGGCTATGTTCCCCTCATTCTCGGCGACGCGATCGAAGGCGAGGCGCGCGAATGCGCGATCGTTCACGCCGGCATCGCGCTCAGCGCCGCGCGAAACGGCGAGCCGGTTCGCCCGCCTTGCGTTCTCCTCTCCGGCGGCGAGACGACGGTGACGATCCGGGGCCATGGCCGCGGCGGCCGCAACAGCGAGTTCGCGCTCTCTCTGGCGATCGCGCTCGAGGGGCGGGAGCGCGTCTACGCCCTCGCCGCCGACACCGACGGCATCGACGGCGGCGAGGACAACGCCGGCGCGCTTGTCACGCCGGATACGCTGATCCGCGCCCGAGCGCTCGGGCTCGACCCGCGGGCGCGCCTTGACGACAACGATTCCTATTCCGTCTTCGCGGCCCTCGGCGACCTTATCGTCACCGGCCCGACGCGCACCAACGTCGACGACTTCCGGGCGATTCTGGTGGAGGGAACTACGGACGGCGACCGCCGCTAGGCGGCTTCCAGCCGCCGGATTTCTGCCTCGAACTGGAAGCGCAACTGGGCGCCTTCCTCGTCCGGCAGCCAGTTCGTCATCTGCGGAAAGACCGTGCGCCAATAGAGCGTGCGGCGCGCGTCCCACGGAAACGTCTGCGCCGCCCGCGCCTGCGCAAGCACGCGCAGGAGTTCCGCGCGCACTTCGTCCGGATCGGCGCGATAGACGGCGGCCGGTTCGTCGAGACCCGGAAGGCTGGGCTCGCTCTCGCCAAACAGGTCCAGTTGTCGGGTCATGGGCGGCGGCTTCGTTTCGCGAGCGAATCGGTCAGGCAGTTTGCGTAAGGCGAAGATCGCGAGCAAGCCGCCCGAATCGTCCTGCCGCCTATTGATCCCTGTTGTAACCGCAAACCTCCTTGTTGCGCGCGAGAATTCTCCCTGTTATCGGCAAAAAAGCTCCCTGTTATTTTCCCTTCGACGCCGCGTTAAAAAGCCCAAACCGGAGGCTTTCGCCGTCGGCGAGCCGCACAGTGCGTCCGCCTGAAAGGGTGTTCGCCGCCCAAACCGCACGGCAAATCCTCCATGCTTTCAGCTGCTTGTCAGTTTTCTCTTTACTCGATGGGCGGATCCTGCTATTCTGTTTTTTGGAAGCCACGATGCACTCCGAACCTGAAAGGAATTGCCTGACGGAAAAAATTCGTTCCTTTTGGAATAGCCTGCCCAACTGAGCCGAGTTGACGTGTAGCTCACCTTGGCCCGTCGGCTTCGCGCAAAGGCGCCAGCCTCACACCCTCAGCGGCATCAGGACGTAGAGCGCGGGCGCGCCGTCGCGATCCTGGATGAGGGTCGGCGAGCCGGGATCGGCGAGGCGGATGAGCGCGGTGTCGGATGACAACTGGCCGACGATGTCGAGCAGATAGCGGGCGTTGAAGCCGATGTCGATCGGCGCGGAATCGTAGTCGGCTTCGATCTCCTCGC
>JBAUXQ010000657.1:0-2626 GCA_049584355.1 Roseiarcus sp.
CGATGTCCGGGATGAAGCCCATGTCGAGCATCCGGTCGGCCTCGTCGATCACCAGGATCTCGATCGCGTTCAGGAGCAGGCCGCCGCGCTCGGTGAAATCGAGCAGGCGGCCGGGGGTCGCGATGACCACGTCGGCGCCGCGCGCGATCTTGGTCTCCTGGTCGCCGAACGAGACGCCGCCGATCAGGAGCGCGAGGTTGAGCTTATGGTTGACGCCGTACTTGCCGAACGCCTCCTCGACCTGGGCGGCGAGCTCGCGCGTCGGCTCCAGGATGAGGGTGCGCGGCATTCGGGCGCGGGCGCGGCCGCGCTCGAGCGTCGACAGCATCGGCAGGGTGAAGGCGGCGGTCTTGCCGGTCCCCGTCTGAGCGATGCCCAGTATGTCGCGGCCTTGCAGGGCGAACGGAATGGCTTGTTCTTGGATTGGCGTCGGCGTGTCGTAGCCTGACGCTTCGACGGCTTTGAGCACTTTTTCGCTCAGGCCGAGTTCATTAAATTTCATCATTTCTCGCTTAACGCGAATGCCTCGCATCCGCCTTTGGTCATATGGAGGCCTCGTGGACCCGCGTCAATGCTTTCGCGGGTTCCGGCGCGCAAGCCTCGCGCCACGCATCGGCGCGAAGCGCTCGCCGACGCCCGCCGGAGCCTTCATTCGCTCTCGGCGTGCTCCGAAATAGATCAAATCGCGAAAATGTCAACAAATTGCGGCTCTGCGCTTCACGCTGGCCTATCGCCGTGCGGCGGGATGTCGCACTGTGCGCGGGTCTGCCGCCGTGCGAAAGGCCGACGCTTCGTCGAGCGCGAGGAGGCGTTTAATATCCAGAGAGGGCCGATTTGAGGGCCGGGTGGCGGCGATTCGCGGCGCGGTGGTCGACCTCGTGTTCGAGGAGGGCCCGCCGCCGATCGACGACGCGGTCGAAATCGTGGATGCGGAGGGCCGCATTGTCGTCGCCGAGATCCAGGCCCAGCTCGACGCCCGTTCGGCGCGCGCGATCGCGCTCGAGCCGACGACCGGACTGAGGCGCGGCGATCGGGCGCGCGGCGCCGGCGGGCCGGTCACGATCCAGGTCGGCGAGGCGATCCTCGGACGCCTGATCGACGTCCTCGGCCGGATCGGCGACCGCGGGCCGCCCCTGCCGGCGGACGCGCCGCCCTGGCCGATCCACCGCAAGCCGCCTACGTTTGCGGCCCAGACCGGCGCAACGCGCCTGTTCTCGACCGGCGTCAAAGTGATCGACCTCCTCGCGCCGCTCGCCCAAGGAGGAAAGGCGGCGATGTTCGGCGGCGCCGGCGTCGGCAAGACGGTGTTGGTGATGGAGCTCATCCACGCCATGGCCGAGACCTATCAGGGGATAAGCGTGTTCGCCGGCGTCGGTGAGCGTTCGCGCGAAGGCCACGAGATGCTACTCGACATGACCGAATCAGGCGTGCTCAAGCGCACCGCGCTGGTCTACGGGCAGATGAACGAGCCGCCGGGGGCGCGCTGGCGCGTGCCGATGACCGCGATGACGATCGCCGAATATTTCCGCGACGCGGAGCATCGCAACGTGCTCCTGCTGATGGACAACGTCTTCCGCTTCGTTCAGGCCGGGGCGGAAGTATCTGGCCTGCTCGGCCGCGCGCCCTCGCGGGTCGGCTATCAGCCGACGCTGGCGAGCGAGGTCGCGGCGCTTCAGGAACGCATCGCCTCGGTCGGCGACGCTGCGGTGACCGCGATCGAGGCCGTCTACGTGCCGGCGGACGATTTCACCGATCCGGCGGTGACGACGATCGCGGCCCATGTGGACAGCATGGTCGTCCTGTCGCGTTCGATGTCGGCGGAGGGCATGTATCCGGCGGTCGATCCGATCGCCTCGTCGTCGATCCTCCTCGACCCGCTGGTGGTCGGCGAGGAGCATGTCTTGATCGCAACCGAAACGCGGGGCGCAATCGAGCATTATCGCGAGCTTCAGGACGTGATCGCGCTCCTTGGCATGGAGGAGCTCGGCGCCGAGGACCGGCGCATCGTCGAGCGCGCGCGCCGCCTGCAGCGGTTCCTGACCCAGCCGTTCGCCGTGACCGAGGCCTTGACGGGCGTTCCCGGGCGCTCGGTCGCGGTCGTCGACACGGTCGCCGGCTGCAAGGCGATTCTGGCCGGAGAATGCGACGACTGGCGCGAAAGCTCGCTCTATATGATCGGAACGCTCGACGAAGCGCGGGCGAAGGAAGAGGCGGCGCGCCGCGCGGCGCCGGCGCCGCACAAGGCGGGAGCGTGAAGCGCAATGAGCCGTGGACTGCAACTGATCATCGCAACCCCCGCGAAGTTGCTCATCGACGTCGACGACGTTCGTTCGCTGCGCGCCGAGGATGACAGCGGCGCCTTCGGCGTTCTGCCCGGCCACGCCGACCTCTTGACCGTACTGCCGCCGTCGGTCGTGCGCTGGACCAGAGCGGACGGATCGACGCGCTATTGCGCGTTGAGCGGCGGCGTATTTCGGGTCGCAGGCGGCAAACGGGTCGCCATCGCGTGCCGGCGCGGGGCGATCGGCGACGATCTTGCGGCGCTAAAGGCCGAGATCGAGGCGCTGCGCTCGGCCGAACTCGACGCCGACCGCAGGGCGCGGGTCGAGCAGACGCGGCTTCACGC
>JBAUXQ010000658.1:0-10452 GCA_049584355.1 Roseiarcus sp.
ATCGATCGAATACGCGTGGTCGCCCGACAATCCCGACCGCTGGGATCCGGACAGGACGGGCGTGTTGTGGGGCAAGCAGCACCACACGCTCGACATGGAGCTGTTCGGCCCGAACTCCTGGCTGACCAGCTTCTATCTTGCGGCGCTGAAGGCGGCGGCGGAAATGGCGGAAGCCGTTGGCGACAAGGACTTCGGCGGTGAGTGCGCGGCGCTCGCGAAGAAGGGGGCGGCCTATGTCGACAGCGCCCTTTTCAACGGGCGCTACTACGCGCAGAAGCTCGACCTCGCCGATCGTTCGATCCTCGAGCCTTTCGACAAGGGCCGCAAGGCCGGCGTCCTGCGGGATTCGTTCATGCAGGCTTATTGGTCGGAGGAATACCGGCAGATCAAGTATCAGATCGGAGGCGGCTGCCTTACCGATCAGATTCTTGGGCAGTGGCACGGTGATCTCGCGGGACTTGGCGATGTGCTGTCCCCCGAACATGTCGTTTCGGCGTTGCGGTCCATCTATCAGGAGAACTTCCGCCCGAACCTCAGCGATCATTTCAACCCGTGCCGCGTCTACGCCTATGAGGACGAGGCGGGCCTGCTCGTCTGCTCATGGCCTGGAGGATCCGAGGAGCCCGCGATGCCCGTCCCCTATTCGGAGGAAGTGTGGACCGGTCTCGAATATATGCTCGCCTCTCATCTCATTGCGCGAGGGCTTGTTGAGGAAGGGCTTACCATCGTGCGCGCCGCCCGCGCGCGCCACGACGGCTCCCGCCGCAATCCGTATAACGACATCGAGTGCGGCAGTTACTATGCGCGCTCGCTGTCCAGCTACGCGCTGCTCAACGCGTATAGTGGGCTGACCTTCGATCAGCGCATCGGCGAGATCGGCTTCAAGCCCGCGCGCGACGAAGACGCGGTCTATTTCTGGTCCGCGGGCCGCGGCTGGGGCGAGATCGAATTCCGCGGCGCTACGGCGACCTTGTCGGTCAAAGGCGGCGAGCTCGCCGTCTCGCGCTTACGACTTCCCTCGCTTTCCGGCCGCGCGGAGATCGATGGAAGGCCGACGCTGCGCGAGGGGGAGGTCATTCTTCTCGACGGACCGCGCGTCCTGCGCGCGGGCGAGCGCATCATCATCGGAGCGGGCAGGCGTGGCGGAGCTTGAGCTCAGAGGCGTCCGCAAAAGCTTCCACGCTGTGGAAGTGATTCACGGTCTCGATCTCACCGTCAAGTCGGGTTCCTTCACGGTTTTCGTTGGCCCTTCGGGATGCGGAAAGTCGACGCTGCTTCGGATGATCGCCGGCCTCGAAGACGTGACCGCAGGCGAGATTCGACTCGACGGCCAACGCTTCGAGCATCTTTTGCCGTCGAGCCGCGGCATGGCGATGGTGTTTCAGTCATACGCGCTCTATCCGCATATGAACGTACGCGAAAATCTGCGCTTCGGCCTAGTCTGCCAGAAGGTCCCCAAGGCGGAGATCGCGACGCGCATCGCGCGCGCGGCCGATATTCTACAAATCACCCATCTGCTTGACCGCCAGCCCTCACAACTATCCGGCGGGCAGAGCCAGCGCGTTGCAATCGGCCGCGCGATCGTGAAGGAGCCGAAAGCCTTCCTGTTCGACGAGCCCTTGTCCAATCTCGACGCCGAGCTTCGTGTGAAGATGCGCAGTGAGATTGCCGCGCTCCATCGCAGGCTCGGTTCGACGATGATCTATGTGACGCATGACCAGGTCGAGGCCATGACGATGGCTGACACGATCGTCGTCCTGCGGGAGGGCATAATCGAGCAGACGGGCTCGCCGATAGAGCTCTACACTCGCCCCCGAAACAGATTCGTGGCGTCGTTTCTCGGCGCGCCTCAGATGAATATGCTCGCAGCGAGCGCCGTGAGCGGCGACGGCCCCACGCTCGACCTCGCCGTCGATCAGGGGCGGGCTCGGATCGAGGCGCCTGTCGCTAAGAGGCGGGCGGCGGCGCAAGGTCCGCTTACGCTTGGTGTAAGGCCGGAGCATCTGACGCTCACGGACGACGGGCGCCTCCGGGCTCGGGTGGAGGCGAGCGAAATCCTTGGGGCCGAGACCATCATCTATGGTGTCCTTGAATCCGGCGAACGCCTTGCGGTTTCCTTACGGGGGCCACGCCGCGTAGGCGTCGGAGAAGTGGTCGGCTTCGCCCTCGATCCGCAACAGATTCACCTGTTCGACGCTGACGGGGTCGCGCTTCGCTAGATTAGCCGCTTGTCAATTTTCCGGCGGCCAAATTCAGTTCCCGTGACAGCGCCGGCGCGCCCAACGCGCTGTGCTTGGATTTGCCTGATCTTGATATCGGCGGCTACGGAAGCAGAGACGCCCGTACCACCGAAATTCGACTTTGAGACTTCGGCTCTCAAACCTCCGGGGAATGCTCGAGAAATCGTCTCCGTGAGGTGAGGCGAAAATGCATCCGCTGCAAGCCTCGAGAAAGAGGCAAGAATCCGGTAGAAATAACGTCGATTTCCTGTGCAATATCACGTACCTAAGTCGTGGCGGAGGGGGCGGGATTCGAACCCGCGATACGGTTTCCCGCATACACACTTTCCAGGCGTGCGCCTTCGACCGCTCGGCCACCCCTCCGGCTCGCGCCTCGATTGAGAAGCGCGAAGGCGAGGCGCATAGCACCGGGCGCGCGGCCCGCGCAAGCAGAGGCCCATGGCGGCTTTGCGGGCGAGCAGCCGCAGGCCGCGCGCAAAAAAACACACATATCGCCAGCATGAAAGTGACGACGCCGAATTCCGGCGATTGCTCTCCCGAGCCGGACGAGGACGCTCGAGATGAATATACTCGTGCCGCCGACAGCAATGCATTGCCGAAGGAGAACCCATGCTCTCCGAGCGACCGGACGACATCGGGCGGGCGCGGCGCTGGTTCGCCGAAGAATTGCGCCATACCGCCCATGTGCGCTCGCCGGCGGTTGTCGAAGCGTTCGCGACCGTTCCACGCGAGCATTTCGCCGGGCCGGGGCCGTGGCGGGTCCTAAGCCCGATGCGCGGCCTCGACTACTGGACCACCGACGACGCTGATCCGCGGCGTCTCTGCCACGACATCCTGGTCGCGATCGACGAGACGCGCCGGCTCAACAACGGCCAGCCCAGCCTGTGGGCGAACCTCATCGATCAGCTTGGGCTCAAGGCCGGCGACCGCGTGGTCCATGTCGGCGCCGGTTTGGGCTACTATAGCGCCATAATTGCCGAGATCGTCGGCCCTGGCGGCCGGGTGACGGCGATCGAGATCGATCCCGGCCTCGCCGAGCGGGCGCGCGCGAACTTGGCCCGCGCCTGGCCGCAGGCGAACGTCGTCACAGCCGACGGCTTTGCCTTCATTGCCGATGAGCGAGTCGATGCGATCGTCGTCAACGCCGGCGTTTCGCATCTCGCGCCGCCATGGCTCGATTCGCTGAAGGCCGAGAACGGCCGGCTTCTCGTTCCGCTCACCAGCGCCAACCTGTGGGGCGCGTTCCTCATCATCACGCGCCGCGGCTCCCGCTATCCGGTCCGCTTCGCCTCCCGGACCGGCATCATCCCCTGCATCGGCGGACGCAACCCCGACGCCGAGGCGCGCTTGACCGCCGCGCTCGCGCGAGCCGACTACACCGCCGTCAAATCGCTGCGCCGCCCGCCCGAAGAGCCCGACGACACGTGCTGGCTCGCGGGCGAAGGATGGTGGCTATCGACGGCGGAGGCAGAGGATGGGCTGGCGCGAAGCCGCGGCGGATAGCGTGCAGCCGTCGAATCATCGGCGCGCACAGCGATCTAAACTTGGGCCTTCCAGAGTCGCCCGAATCCGCGCGACAAAGCGCTCAGGCGGAACGGGCCGCGACGTCCGCCAAATCGATCGCGACAATTCATTTCGCGTTTGCAAGATCCTGTTGCGCGTTTTCGATAAATTTCCGCCTCTCGGCGCCCAGAGCCTGCTGCATTTCGGTAGAATCGATGGCGTTAGCGCACCCGCCCCCTCTTGTGGGGGCGGGCCGGGGTGGGGGGTCGCGCTGACCGGGGAGATTATCGAATGCGCCGCCGCTCGCTTTTCTCGTAGGACGGCGCGACCCCCTCCTTGGTCCTCCCCCACAAGGCCCACAAGGGGGGAGCGACTGTCTTTGATGTCAAGCGGGGAGCCATGGCTTTTGCTCGCGAATGATGGCGTTAAGGATGGTGAGCAGCTTTCGAGCCACGGCGATGACGGCGACCATCTTTGGTTTCCCGGCGTGGAGGAGACGTTGGCGGAAGGCGCTGAGAACGGGGTTGTGGCGGCCGGCGACCATAGCGGCCATGAAAAGGGCGGCGCGAACCTGCGTCCTTCCGCCGCCGATGAAGCTTTTGCCCTTCCACTGGCCGGACTGGCGCGTCCAGGGCGCGAGGCCGACGAGGGCGGCAATCTTGCGTCGGTCGAGCCGGCCGAGTTCGGGCAGCTCGGCGATCAAGGTGCGGGCAGTGGTCAACCCGACGCCAGGCACGGAGGCGAGCAGGTCCTCCTTCTCGCGCCACGCCGGCGAGCCGCGCACCGCCTCGTCGATGTCGGTCTCGAGGCTGGAGAGTTCCTTCTGGAGCGCGGCGAGCAGGCGGGCGATGCTTTTCTGCAAGCGCTTTTCGGTCAGACGCTTCTGGCGCTGGCGTTCGGCGGCGATCATCTGGACGATCTGGGTTCGCCGGGCGACGAGGTCGGCCAGGAGCCGGGTCTTTTCGTCAGGCATCGGCCTGACGTCTGGCCGGGTCGCCTCGACGAAATGGGCAATCACTGCCGCGTCGATCGGGTCGGTCTTGGCCCGTTTGCCGAGCGCTTTGGCGAAGGCGCGCACGTGCGCCGGATTGACCACGACGACAGGCAAACCCGCCGCCGAAAGGCTCGCAGCGACGACCGTCTCATAGCCGGCGGTCGCCTCCGACAGCGGCGCGAGCCGGGCGATCAGCCGGCTCAGACCCTCCGCGTCCCGTTCGACCGCAAAGGCCTCACCCGTCGGACGCACGGCCACGTCCAACCGATCCTTCGATACGTCAATGCCTACAACGATGGCGTCCATCCTGTCCCGTCCTTGCGCAAGCGGGCTTCGCTGGCGGCCCAAGCGACTGTTCGGGTTCGATGGAACGACGGGCGAAGACCCAAACTCCCCCACGGGATTGGCGTCCCTCGGAGACATCGATCTTTCGCCCGCCGCCGCGCAGGACATAATGCCTGAGTCGATAGGAGATGAGTTACAGGGAGACGCGGCGGGCCGGTTCCCGCGTAAACCCAAAAGCAGCGCCGCTAAACGAAAGCGCTGAGCCCGGTGATGGCCTTGCCGACGATGAGCGTGTTCATTTCGCGCGTGCCTTCATAGGAATAGATGGCTTCCGCGTCGGCGACAAAACGAGCGACATGATTTTCAAGCAGAATGCCGTTGCCGCCCAAGAGTTCGCGCGCATAGCCGACTGTCTCGCGACACTTGACCGTCGTATAGGCCTTGGCGAGCGACGCATGCTCGTCCTCCATCAGCCCCTGGTCCTGCAATTGAGCGAGCCGCAGCATCATCGCCTGGCAGGCGGTGACGTTGCCGAGCATGCGCACGAGCAAGTCCTGAACAAGTTGAAATCCGGCGATCGGTCTGCCGAATTGCGTGCGTTCGCGCGCATACCGCAAGGCGTGTTCGTACGCGCCCATCGCGCAGCCGACCGCGAACCAGGCGACCCCCGTTCGCGTCATCCGCAGAACCTTTCCGCAGTCTTTGAACGAATTGGCGTTTTGCAGCCGATCCGTCTCAGGCACTTGACAGTCTTTCAGCGTGATGAGGCCGTTCTGCACGACCCGCAGCGCCATCTTGGTCTTGATCTTCTCGACCGAAAACCCCGGGTTCTCTTTTTCGACGACAAAGCCTTTGACCTGTCCGGAAGCTTCGTCGCGCGCCCAGATGACGTTGATATCGGCGAAGGTGGAATTTCCGATCCACTTCTTCTGCCCATTGAGGATCCATGCGTCGCCTTCGCGGCGACAGCTCGTCGTCATCCCGCCCGAGGCGGCGGAGCCGACCAGCGGTTCGGTAAGGCCAAACGAGCCGATCTTCTCCCATCGCATCATCGGCGGCAGCCAGCGCGCTTTCTGGGTCTCGTCGCCGCATAAATAGATCGACCCGGCCGAGAGGCCGGTGTGAACGCCCCAGAAGGTCGCGATCGATGAATCGACCCGCGCCAACTCCATCGCCAGAACGCCGCTGAGGAGCCAGCTTCCGCCCGCCGATCCGTAGCCCTGGTAACCGACGCCGGCGATATGAACATCGAGAGCGGCCAGCTTTGGGATAATCTCGTGCGGAAACTGGTCTCGTCCCCAATAGTCCTCGATGATCGGCGCGACTTCGCTCTCCATGAACTCGCGCACGCGCTTCGCAACCGCCCGCTCTTTGGGATCGAGCAGATCAGCGATCCGGTAGAAGTCGCCGTTGATCGGGGGCGGATCGGACTCCTTCCCGCGCGCCGAAGAGGCCGCCGCTAGCGCCATCTCTTCTCTCCATCTGATCAAGGTCTCGGCGCGCAGGACCGGAACGGCGGCGCAGGACTCGCCGCCGCCGGCTGCCGATGTCTGCCGGCGGCGCCTACTTCGCCCGGCCTATGCTGTCGCGCAACTCGGCCAGGCTTTCGTGCAGCCTTTCGCGCAAAATCCCGGTCGCCTCCTTCGTTGTCTTCTTCGTCAACTCGGCGACGTCCCGAGTGTTCTGCATCGCGATCTCGAACGCCTTCTTGGCGTATTCGCCTTGCTTGGCGACTATTTCCTGGGGATTTCCTGCCGGCTTGAAATCGCGCACCATCGACGAGGTTTCGCGGAACGCCGCCTCGATGATCTCGCGTTGCTTTTCGGCGAGCGCTTTTGCGCCCTCGCCCGCGGCCTGCGCCGAGCGACCGAGCGCGTCAAGATTCTTCAGATTCATGTCGACAAGCTTGTCGACATCGACCTTGGGCAGGCCCAGACGGGCGCCGAAGGCCTTCATCTGTTCGAGAATCGAGTCTGTGGTCATCATTTCCTCCTTTGTACGCCTTTCAGCAGTCTTGACTCCGCCTCCTCAGGCGGCCTTACGCGGCATGATCAGCGCCAGCGATTCCGCGATCAGCGCCGGCTTGTCCGAACCCTCGATCTCCAGAGTGTTGTTCGTCTTGAGGACCACCCCGCCGGCTTTGCGCTCAACGTCGATCAATGCGACGCGCAGCCGAACCCGGGCGCCTGCTTTGACCGGCGCGAGAAATCGCACCTTGTCGAGCCCGTAGTTGAACGCAGCCCCGGCGTCCCTCGGCACCGCTCCGATCTCCATCTGCAGCGGCGCAACGAGCGCCAGCGTCAGATAGCCATGCGCAATCGGCGCTCCATAAGGGCTCTCGCGCTTGGCGCGTTCGACTTCGACATGAATCCATTGTCGATCGCCGCTGCACTCGGCGAATTGATCGATCCGGGACTGATCGACGGTCATCCAGCCGGAGACTCCGATCTCCTTGCCGACGAATTGCGAAACGTCTGAAAGGGTGAACTCGACCAAAATCATTCTCCGACCGGTCCGGGCATTCCGGATTCTGTCATTCGTCGAGAAACTTCTCGACAATCGCCGCCGTCTCGGCCGGGCGGGTCACCATGAACAGATGGCCGTCGTCCAGAATCTCGAGCCGGGAATTCGGGATTAGCCGGGCCATCAACCTGCCATTGGCCAGCGGCACAATGGGATCATCCCGACCGGCGAGGATAAGGGTCGGCTGCTTCAACGTCCAAAGCCACGGCAAGCTCGTCCATCCCGCCATTGCGAGGATCTGGTAGGCGTAGCCGATATGGCTTGCTCCGGACATGGCGGACGCGAGCGCATCGACGAGTTCCGGCGCACGCCGAAACCCGCCGCCGTAGATTTCCGGGGCGACGCGCCGCATGTACTCGCGGTCGAGGTAGCGTCGCGGCGTCGCCATCTTCCAAAGCACCCCCGGGCTGCCGGGAACCATGATCGCGCCGGGCGAGGTTGCGGCAAGCACGATCTTTCGACACATGGCGTAATGTTGATGGGCGAACTGCTGGGCCATCCCTCCGCCCCAGGAGACGCCGGCCACGTCGACCCGCCGGCGCCCCAACTGGTTCAAGAGCCGTTCGGCCAAACGAGCGATCGTCGATGGGCGATAGGGGCGGGGCGGCGCCGGCGATCCGCCCACTCCAGGCACGTCGAAAATAATCGCCTCGGTCCGCTTCAACGCGCGCATGAAGGGCTTCGCGAGCTCCAAACTCGCTCCGATGCCATTGAAAAGCAGGAGCGGCGGGCGGCCTTTCGGGCCGCGCCGGATGGCGACGCGCAAGGGTTGAGTCCCAACCTCGATCGTTCGCACCTCGAACTGATCCGAATCATCGTCGGTCATGGTCGCTCGTTCGAGGTTTTGAGAAACATCGCTCATCAGTCGAACACATAGGTTCCGGGCGCCGCGGTCGTCGCCGGATGACGATTGCTCCCGAGGCTCGACGGCGCGGGAACTTCAGCGCCCGAACGCTTAAGGAGCCAATCGCGCCAGTGCGGCCACCAGCTCCCGCTCTTCTTTTCGCCGGCCGCAAGGAAACGCTCGCCGTCGGGAGCTCTCGCCGCGCCGGTGACAAAGGACGCCTTGGCGTTGGTGGGCGGATTGAGGAGGCTCTGGAGATGACCGCTGTTCGACAAAACGAATGTCGTCTCATCGCCATAAATCTTGGCCGTCCGATAAACCGATTTCCACGGAGTGATATGATCGGTGACTCCGGCCACGACATAGGCGTCCAATTTGACCCGACCCATGTCGATGGGGGCGCCGTTCAGCGTCAGCTTGTTCGCGTTCACGAACGGGTTGGTGAAGAACATGTCGACGTAGTCGTGATGCAGCCGCGCCGGAAGCGAGGTGGTGTCGGCGTTCCAGAACAGAATATCGAACGCCGGCGGCTGCTTGCCGAGCAGGTAGTTGTTGACCCAATAGTTCCAAATGAGATCGTTCGGCCGCATCCAGGCGAACATGCGGGCCAGGTCTTGGCCGTCGAGGACGCCACGCAGTCGTGACGCTTGCTGGGCGGCGCGCATCGTCTCGGGCGTCACCAGCGACCCGAAAGCGCTATCGTTCGCGCTCGCAATGTCGAGCACGCAGACCGGAGAGACGATGTTCTTGATCTTGGCCTCGCCCTTGCTCTCGAGCCATCCGGCGTAGGCGGCCGAGGTGATCCCGCCGGAGCAGGCCCCCATCATCGTGACATCGTCGGCGCCGGCGATCTCCCGAACGGCGTCGGTCCCTTCGTCAAGCGCCGCGACATACGTGTCGAGACCCCACTCCCGTTCCCGAACGGTCGGGTTTCGCCAGCTAACGCAGAACACTTGAATGCCGCTCTTCAGCAGATATTGAACGAGGCTCTTATCGGGGGACAAATCGAGGGAATAGAACTTGTTGATCTGAGGCGGCGTGATGATGACGGGGCGCTGGCGAACCTCGGGCGTGTCCGGCTTGTACTGAATGACCTCCAGTAGCTCATTGCGGAAAACGACCGCGCCGGGCGTCGCGGCGATATTGACGCCGACCTTGAACGGCGACTTGTCGACCTGCGCCGGCATTCCGCCGTTCTCGGCAAGGTCGGAAAGGTAGTTCTTGACCCCGCGCAGAAGGCTGTCGCCTCCGGTATCGAGGAACTGCCTCACTGCGGTCGGATTGCTGAACGGGTTGTTCGTCGGCGAGGCTGCGTCGATGATGATGTTCGCGACCAGGTGGGCGCGGGCCTTGTCGACGTCGCCGAGACTGGTCTTTTCGATGAACCCGTTGATCGCCTCGCCCCAGGCGAGATAGGCCTGCAACAATCCGCGGTGGGGCGCACTGCTTTTCCATGTCCCATCCGCGAAGCGCTTATCGCCGGGCGCCTGCGTGCGATCGGATCGGCCGGAGCCGATGCTGCCGAGTTCGCCCACGAACGAGAGCCATTGGCCGGCGTAGACGGCGGGTTCGTTGACAGCCGCCTTCAGCAGAATCGAAGCACTCTCCATCAAGTCCCTACCGCTGAGGCCGACAAGCGGATTCAAAGCCAACGTGTTGCCCGCCGCCTGCTCGGACAGCGAGTCCGACTGCGCCTCTCCGCGTTCCAATCGCTCAGCCATTGTTCTCGCGCGCCTCCGGCCAGAGCCTCACGCGGCGTCGCCGTACTGCAGTCGGAGCGCCTTCTTGTCGAACTTGCCGACGCTCGTCCTGGCCAGCGCGTCAACGAACAGAATCTTCTGCGGCACAGCGAATTTCGAAATCACCCCCTTGTCGGCGACGGCCATAATATGCGCCTTGACATCCTCCACGCTCACCGGGGGATCGGTCTTGCCATCGCGCACGATGAGCGCGAGCGGCCGCTCGCCCCACCGAGCGTCCTTGATCCCGATCACCGCACACTCGCCCACCCCGGCGCAATGCATGATGATATCTTCGAGCTGAAGCGAAGAGACCCATTCGCC
>JBAUXQ010000659.1:0-6281 GCA_049584355.1 Roseiarcus sp.
CGGCTCGACGCCCAGCGCCACAAGCGCGTTGGCCGCGCGCGCCGAGCGTTCGAACAGCGCACCGTAGGTCAGAGACGTCGCAACCGGCGTCTCCATTGCGAGCTTTTCCGGCCTTGGCGCGCGCGCCGCGATAAGATCGAACATGTTTGCTGAGGCGTCCTGCATCGCGGCGTCCTCGCATCTGCTCTCCGACCAGCGCCTTCGGCGCTCCGGGCATTGGAGCCTAGTTGACGTTTTTGCCAAACGCTAACCGCAAATGCTCATATGACCTTGGTTGCTTTTCGATGGCGAGAGGAAGTGAGCCGATGAACGCGCGCGATGTGATCACGCCACAGATGCGTCCATTTTATCCGGCGACGGCGGATTTTGGCAGCGGAATGGATTCACCGCGCGAATTTCTGGAGCGCTGCATTGCGGAACTCGATGCCTGGGAGCCGAAGGTTGGCGCCTTCGTCACGCTCAATCTCGTTGCTGCCAGGGAGGCGGCGGATCGCTCAAACCAGCGCTGGCAGGCCGGAAAGCCGCTTTCGCCAATCGACGGCATGCCGATCGGCGTCAAGGACATCATGGAAACCATCGACATGCCCACTGAATACGGTTCGCCGCTGTTTGTCGGCTTCCGCAGCGAGCGCGATTGCGCAAGCGTTGCGGCGCTGCGCGAGGCCGGCGCGGTGATCCTCGGCAAGACGGTGACGACCGAGTTTGGCCTGACGGAGCCCTTGGGTACACGGAATCCTTGGGACCTGAGCCGTACGCCGGGAGGCTCCAGCAGCGGCTCGCCCGCGGCGGTCGCCGTGGGCGCGATCAGCGTCGGGCTTGGCACCCAAGTGCTCGGTTCGATATTGCGGCCGGCCAGTTTCTGCGGCTGCTTCGGCTTCAAGCCCACGTTTGGCGCGATCAACCGCGGCGGGAGCTACGACGCCCTTTCCCAGAGTACGCATGGTCCGCTTGCTGCAAGCCTGCCGGATGCATGGCAGGTCGCCTTCGAGATCTCCCACCGCGCCGGCGGAGACCCGGGTTTTCCGGGCCTCTATGGTCCGCCGACCGCGCCTACGCCGCGCAGGCCGCAGCGACTTGCGGCCCTGGAGACCGATGGCTGGGGAACGGCGAAACGAGGGGCGATGCAGGCGTTCGAAAAAGCCTCGGCAAAACTCAAGTCAGCGGGCGTCACCATCGCGTCGCGTCACGAAAGCGAAAAAGTCGCGGCCATCGAGGGCGCAATCCAGGGCGCTCGGGAACTCTCCCTGCGGATCATCATCTGGGAGTCGCGTTGGCCGATCAATACCTACCGGGCGCGCGACGCCAGCAAACTCAGCAAGGCGACGCTCGAGCGCTGCACCCAGGCTGAGGCGATGACACTCGATGACTATCGCCGCGACCTGAGGGAACGGGATCAACGACGAGCCGCCTATCAAGCGCTGGCGGCGGAATTCGATGCCTGCATCACCTTGGCGGCGCCCGGCGCCGCTCCGGTCGGCCTCGGTGCAACCGGAGACCCGACATTCGCGGCGCCGGCGACCATGCTCGGCGTCCCTGCGATCTCTCTTCCAGTGCTTCAGGACGACGGCTTGCCGCTCGGGCTTCAGCTCTTTGGCTTTGCCGACCGCGACGCGGAGCTGTATTCGATCGCAGGCGGCGTGCTGGCTGAGATGAAGTGATGCCGACCTGTGCGAACGTCGGCGCGATAGCGCCTAAGGCTCATTGGGGGATCTGTTGTCTCGCGACCGATCCGGCAAAATCATCGCCGCCGTCCGACGTGGGCGCCATGCGCTAGATTTCGATCCACTAGCCTCGAACGAAATTGGGAGGAAGGATTGGCCAATTACGTCATCGTTGGCGCGGGTTCGGCCGGCTGCGTGCTGGCCGCGCGGCTGACCGAGGACCCTTCCGTCGAAGTCACGCTGATCGAGGCGGGCGGCCCGGACAGCGCGCAGGAAATTCACATTCCGATTGCGCTCGCCCAACTCTGGAAATCGCAATACGACTGGGATTACATGAGCCAGCCCGAGCCGGGGCTCGATGGCCGCTACGTCTATCTGCCGCGCGGGAAAACCCTCGGCGGATCCAGTTCGCTCAACGCGATGATCTACATCCGCGGTCATCGCGCCGACTATGACGGTTGGGCCGCCGACGGCGCCAAAGGCTGGAGCTACAACGAGGTTCTGCCCTATTTCCGCAAGGCGGAAGCCAACGAGCGCGGCGACGACCAGTTTCACGGCAAGCTCGGCCCGCTTTCGGTCTCAGACGGGCGCTCGCGCCATCCGTTGATGGACGCCTTCGTGCGCGCCGGCGTCGAGGCCGGATACCAGGAGAACCCGGACTTCAATGGCGCGAGCCAGGATGGCGTGGGCTGGTATCAGTGCACCCAGCGCAACGGCATGCGGTGTAGCACGGCCGGCGCGTATCTGCGCCCGGCGACGACGCGGCCGAACCTCAAAGTGGTCACCGACGCGCTCGTCACGCGAATCCTGTTCGACGGCCAGCGCGCGAGCGGAGTCGAGATCGCCCGCCACGGGTCTCTCGAGGCGGTTCGCGCCGACGCCGAGGTGATTCTTGCCGCGGGCGCCTACAACTCCCCGCAATTGTTGTTGTTGTCGGGCGTCGGGCCGGCGGCGGATCTGGCGGCGCTGCAGATTCCTGTCCGCCTGGATTTGCCCGTCGGGGTCGGGTTGCAAGACCATCCGATGGCGTTCATGAGCTGGTACACCGATACGGAAACGCTGATCACCGCGGCAACCGCGGAAAACGCCGCCCTGCTGCAAACCGAAGGACGCGGTCCACTCACCTCCAACTACGCCGAGGCCGGAGGCTTCTTCCGGACCCGGGACGGGTTGGAGGCGCCCGACGTCCAGTTTCACGCCATGCCGGTGATCACGCGCGGGCAAGGTCTGGAGCCGCCGACTGCCCACGCCTTCTCCTTCAGCCCCTGCGTGCTCAAGCCGACGAGCCGTGGCAAGGTCTCGTTGCGAAGCGTCAATCCGGCGGCCAAGCCGAATATACTGCACAATTACTATGCGACCGCCGAGGACCGTCGGAGCATGGTCGAAGGAATGCGCATCGGGCTCGACATCGCCGACCAGCCCGCGCTTCGCGCCCATATCAAGGCCTCGTATGACGTTCCAAGATCAAGGTCCGAAGCGGACATCTGGGACTTCGTCCAGCGCAGCACCCGGACCGTCTATCATCCGACCAGCACCTGCGCGATCGGGCCGGTGGTGGACAGCGCATTGAGGGTGCATGGGGTCGATGGTCTGCGCGTCGTCGACGCCTCCGTGATGCCGAGCGTGGTGCGGGGCAACACCAATGCGCCAACGATCATGATCGCTGAACGCGCCGCCGATCTGATCCGAGGGGTCGCGGGCGCCGCCTGAGTCGTCTCGCTATGTCCGGCTCGCCCGTGATTTCAGCTCGCGAGATCCGAACCAAAGCTCAGGCCTTGTGGTGAACCTCCTGCAGCCCATACACCGGGGTCGGGATGCCTTCGAGGCGCGCTTTCAACTGCAGCGCCAGGAACTGCGAGTAGTGGCGCGACTGGTGCAGGTTGCCGCCGTGGAACCATAAGGCCTCCTGCTGCGTCGGCTTCCACATGTTGCGCTGCTCGCCTTCCCACGGGCCGGGATCCTTGGTGGTGTTGGAGCCAAGGCCCCAGACCTTGCCGACCTTGTCGGCCATTTCCTGGCCGCAGAGATCGGCGACCCAGCCGTTCATCGAACCGTAGCCCGTGGCATAGACAATCACGTCGGCCGGCAATTTCTCGCCGGTGTCGAGCTTGACGCCGTCGGGCGTGATCTCCTCCACCTGGCCCGACGCGAGCTTGATCTTGCCGTCGATGATGAGCTGCGACGCCCCGACGTCGATGTAGTAGCCCGAGCCCCGGCGCAGATATTTCATGAACAGGCCGGATTCGTCGTCGCCATAATCAAGCCTGAAGCCCGCCTTCTCCAAAGCGGCGTAGTAGGCCGCATCGACCTTCCGCATTTTGTCATAAAGCGGCTTCTGGAACTGGTTCATGATTCGGTAGGGCAAGGAGGCGAAGATGAGGTCAGCCTTCGCCGTTGTAACGCCGCCGCGCACCGCGCGCTCCGAATAGAGATCGCCGAGGCCGATTTCCATCAATGTCGCGGAGCGCACGATGTGCGTGGTCGAGCGCTGCACCATCGTCACGTCGACGCCGGCCTCATACAGCGCCGCGCAAATGTCATGCGCCGAATTGTTCGAGCCGATGACGACGACCTTCTTGCCTTTGTAGCCGTCTGGGCCGGGATGGCGCGAGGAATGATGCTGCTCGCCTTTGAACGTCTCCATGCCCTTGAAGCGCGGCAGGACCGGCTTGGATGACATTCCGGTCGCGAACACCAATTGCTTGGGCCGAAGGGTGACCTCCTCGCCGTCGCGGTCGACGACGACGGTCCATTCCTTTTTCTTCGGATCGTATCTTGCGCTCTTGGCGGTGGTCTTGGTCCAGTAGTTCAGCTCCATCACCTTGGCGTACATTTCCAGCCAGTCGCCGATCTTGTCCTTCGGCGAGAATACCGGCCAGTTCTTGGGGAAGTCGATGTAGGGCAGATGGTCGTACCAGACCGGATCGTGCAGGCAGAGCGACTTATAGCGCTTGCGCCAGGAATCGCCCGCCCGCTCGTTTCGTTCGACGATGATTGATGGGACACCGAGTTGCCTGAGGCGGGCGCCGAGCCCGATCCCGCCCTGGCCCCCGCCGACGATGAGCACATAGGGCTGCGTTTTCGTACCGAGCTTCTCAGTCTCCTCGTCGCGCAACTCCTTCCAGGTCTTGGCGCCGGGATTGACGCCGTGCCTCGCGCCGAGCGGGCGGGTGAAGCCCGCTTTCTCCTCATGGCCCTTGAGCTCGGTCATCGTTGTCAGCAGGGTCCAGATCAGGCCGTCCTTGACCCGAATGAGCCCGTAGCCCCGCGCGATTGCGGTTTCGAACGAGATCCAGGATTCGAGCACGCCCCCGGCTTCCGTCGCCGTCTCGCCGTCGGCGATGCGCCAATTGAGCGGCTTCACCCGCGCCAGGCAATGCGCGAGCATCTCGCGCGCCTCGTCACGCCCCTCCATGGTCTTGATGTTCCAGGTGAAGGCGACGAGGTCGCGCCAATAGCTGTCTTCCGCAAACATTTCGACCGCCGCGTCCGCGTCGCCGGCGGCCAATGCTGCGTCGAATTTGGCGAGAAAGGTCTGAAGGCGCGCGTTGGCCGTTGTGTCGAGCATTGTCTCCTCCCGATGTTTTCATCCGACATTCGCCGGACAGCCTGTCGCCGATTTGAAACCTGCGCGCGTTTACCTTCGCTTGCAAGCCGGGGCGCAGCGGCCGCGCGTCGCGCCTTCATAGACAGCGCCAACGCGAACACAAGTTCGGGGCCGCGTACGGCTAAGAATCCGCGCGGCGCGCTTGACTGTGACGGAGAGTCAGTACAGCCAAAATGGAGACAGTCTCGAGGCGCGAGGCGGCCTTCTCTGTTTGTCGCGTCGCGTCATCCCCGCAGCGCCTGCCGCAGCATCCGCTGCACGACGCCCGGCTCCTCGAAGCGCAGGGTCACGGGCAGGGTCACGACGGCGCGGGCGTGACGGGCTCCGAGGCGGACGCCGTCCTTCTCGGTCGTCGCCAGAAGCGCGCTCCGCCGCCCGGCCTCGTCGATCAGCGCCTCGATCTCGCGCGGCGTGTAGGGATGATGGTCGGCGAAGTCGCGGGTCATGACGATTTGCGCCCCGACCCGGCGCAGGGTGGCGTAGAATTTCTCCGGCCGAGCAATGCCGGCGAAGGCGACCACCTCGCGGCCGATGAGCGGCGCCGCGGCGAGCGCGTCGGGTTCGAGGCTGGCGCGGATCAGGGGCTTGCCCGGCGCGGCGGCCGCGATCGCCGATAGCGCCGCCTCTTCGCCGCCGAGTACGATCAGCGCCCGTACGAACGGCAACTGGGCTGAAACCGGGGCGCGCAACGGGCCGGCCGGAACGCATAAGCCGTTGCCGAACCCGGTCTCGCCGTCGACGACGGCGAAGGCGAGGTCCTTGACCAGCGCCGGATTCTGCAGGCCGTCGTCGAGAACCAGCGCGTTCGCGCCGGCTTCCACCGCGCTTCTCGCGCTTCGGAGCCGATCCGTCCCTACCCAGCACGGCGCGATCCTCGCCAGCAACAGCGGCTCGTCGCCCACGACCGCCGCGGTATGAGCGTTCGCGTCGACCATGAGCGGCTCGGCGCGTTCGGCGCCGCCGTAGCCGCGCGACAGAAAGGCGACGCGCCGGCCGTTGGCGATCAGCATCCG
>JBAUXQ010000660.1:0-1841 GCA_049584355.1 Roseiarcus sp.
GCCAAGAATATCCGGCTCACGAGACTCCGTCAGCTTCGGCTCACAGAGCCTTCATGCCCGCAGATATTTGTTCAGCCAGTCGATCGTCCGCCGCCAGGCTTCTTCGGCCGCCGCCTGATCGTAGCGCGGCGTCGTGTCGTTGTGGAAGCCGTGGTTGGCGCCTTTGTAGATGCGTCCCTCGTGCGGAACGCCCGCCTCAGCGAGGGCGGTGTCGAAGGCCGGCCAGCCGCTGGTGATGCGCTGATCGAGCTCGCCATATTGCGCGTTGATCGGCGCCTTGATTTTCGCCGCGTCGGCTGCGTCCGGCTGGAGGCCATAGAATGGGACGGCGGCGTCGAGATCGGAACCCATGCGCACGGCGAGCTGATTGACGACGCCGCCGCCGAAACAGAAGCCGATCGCGCCGAGCTTGCCGGTCGAATCGGGCAGGGATTTCAGCCACCGCGCCGCGGCGGCGAAATCCTCCTGCATCTTGACCGGGTCGACCCGGCGGAAGAGCTCGGCGCCCTTCTCGTCGTCGCCGGGATAGCCGCCGACCGAGGTCAGCCCGTCGGGGGCGAAGGCGATGAAATTGGCGACAGCCAGGCGCCGGGCCACGTCTTCGATATACGGGTTCAAGCCGCGATTTTCGTGCACAACCAGCACCGCCGGCAATTTGTCGGAATTGGCGGGCCGGACCAGATAGCCCTTGATGGCGCCGTCGCCCTCCGGGGAGGGAATGGTGACGAACCTGGCGGCGATGCGGCTGTCGTCGGGCGGAACCTGGATCGCCCAGGCGTAATTGGGCCTCAGCATCTCGAACAGCGCCGCCGCGCTGACGCCGAGGGTAGCGAACTTCTGGGCGCGATCGAGAAACCCGC
Source organism: Roseiarcus sp. (assembly GCA_049584355.1). Lineage (GTDB taxonomy): Bacteria > Pseudomonadota > Alphaproteobacteria > Rhizobiales > Beijerinckiaceae > Roseiarcus. The sequence goes on from JBAUXQ010000660.1 coordinate 861, forward strand.
GGCGGCTCATTCCGCCATGCACATAGACGTCGAACAGGTTCAGGAGCTCCTGGGGAAAGTCCGACGCCTTTTTTCGCTCCATGGACTTCCTCCCGAACCATCGCCGCGCCGCTTCCGCTGGCGCCCAGAATGCGACCGGCGCACGCCGCGATTATGTCGGGGGCGGGGGAAAAACGGGAAAAATCCATGGCGACGATGCGGCGGGGCCGATTGAAGTTGGCCCATGCGCCGCAGCGAGAGCCGCAGATGCTATCATGGGGCGGCGATTGGCGAAGCAGCGGACGGGACCCGCGCCCATGGACGCCGACAAAGACGCGACTGGACGTTCGAGATTCCTGCGCTACGCCACGCGGCGCCGCGGCTTCCTGGTCGCATCGGCGCTCGTTGGGTTTGTCGTCGGCGTCGCCTATCGCGGCCTTTTCGATGCCCCCGAATCCCGGAGTTTGGCGAACTACCTTCGCAGCGGGTTTGACGGCCTTTGCATCGCGTGGGCGGCATGGGCGGTGCAGACTGGATTCGCTTCCGGGGACCGGTCGCGCCTAGGCGTGGCGCTGAGACGATTGCCGCTGGCGGCCGAACTCCTCATCCGCGCCCTCGTGATGACCGCCGCTATCGTCGCGGTGAGCACGGTGCTGGAAGCCGTTCTCTACGCCGGCAGTCTTAATCTTCCCTGGTTCGCGACAACTTGGATACACGACGAGCTGCCTCGCATTGTCGCGATTGGGCTGGGCCTTTCCGTGCTCCTGGGAACGGTGATGGAGACCGGACGGCTGATCGGCGGCCCGCTTCTGACCAGTGTCGTTCTCGGGACCTATCATCGTCCGGTTCGCCAGCAGTTGATCGTGATGTTCCTTGACATCGCCGACTCGACGCGCCTCGCCGAGGCCCTTGGCGAGCTTCGGGTGCACGATCTCATCACCCGCTTCTTCTTCGATATCGACGAACCGATCAGGGCCTTCGGCGGGGCGGTGCACGCCTATG
>JBAUXQ010000661.1:0-2518 GCA_049584355.1 Roseiarcus sp.
CCGCTCGGATCGCGATTGACGTCGATGATCGAGCGCGAAAGCTTCGTGCGCACAACCGTCGCGCCGAGCGGCTCGACAAAATCGTAGAGCTCGTCGAGACGCCAGTCCGCGTCCTTCCGCGCCAGCCACGGATCGACGAAGGACGGTTCGAACCCGGCGAGGCCGACGCCCGCATGGGGAATGCTGACCACGAGCGGAATATCGCCGCGCCTCACGATGAGCCAGTCGGGATGCCCGGCGGTCATCGCGCGAACCTTTCGAGCCGGGGCAGGACCGCTTCGCCAACCGCGTCGATCACCGCGCCATCGCGGACCAGACGCGTCGCCGCCGCGATGTCCGGATGAAAATAGCGGTCGTCCTCGAGCCGCGGGACCTCGCGCCGCAGCCGCGCCCGCAGCGCTTCGAGCGCCGCGCTCGACTTGAGCGGCAAGTGAAAGTCGCAGGCCTGGGCGGCGGCGAGGAGTTCGATCCCGACGATCGACAATGCGTTCTCCGCCATCGGCGCCAGCCGCCGCGCGCCGTGCGCGGCCATCGAGACGTGATCCTCCTGGTTGGCCGAGGTCGGGATCGAGTCGACACTCGCCGGATTGGCGCGTTGCTTGTTCTCGGCGACCAGCGCCGCCGCGGTCACCTGGGCGATCATGAACCCGGAGTTGAGCCCGGGCTTGGGCGTGAGGAAAGCCGGCAGGCCGGAGAGGGCCGGATCAACCAGAAGGGCGATCCTCCGCTCGGCGAGCGAGCCGATCTCGCAGATCGCCAGCGCGATCGTGTCGGCGGCGAAGGCGACCGGCTCGGCGTGAAAGTTGCCGCCCGACAGAGCTTCGTCGCTATCGGCGAAGATCAGCGGATTGTCGGAGACCGCGTTGGCTTCAGCGACCAGCGTGGCGGCGGCGTTGCGCAGGAGATCGAGACAGGCGCCCATCACCTGCGGCTGGCAGCGCAGGCAATAGGGGTCCTGGACCCGTTCGTCGCCGGTGAGATGCGAAGCGCGAATGGCGCTTCCCGCGAGCAGGGCGCGTAGAGACGCGGCGACCTCGATCTGGCCTTGATGGCGCCTCAGCGCATGGATGCGGGCGTCGAACGGCGTATCCGATCCGCGCGCGCCGTCGGTCGACAATGCCCCCGTCGCCAAAGCGGAGCGGAACAACGTCTCGGCCTCGAACAGGCCGATCAGAGCATTGGCGGTCGAGAACTGCGTGCCGTTGAGCAGCGCCAGCCCCTCCTTGGGCTGAAGCGCGATCGGCTCGAGGCCGGCTTCGGCGAGCGCGGCGGCGGCGGGCGCGATACGACCGTCGAGGCATGCGTCGCCGACGCCGATCATCGCCGCGGCCATATGGGCGAGCGGCGCGAGATCCCCGGACGCGCCGACCGACCCTTGCCCGGGAACCACCGGGGTGACGCCGCGAGCCAGCATCGCCTCGATGAGGCCAAGCGTCCGCGGCTGGACGCCCGAGGCGCCCTGGGCGAGGCTGCCGAGCTTCAGGGCCATCATCAGCCGCGTCGTCGGAACCGAGGCGGGTTCGCCGACCCCTGCCGCGTGCGAGAGGACGATGTTGCGCTGAAGCTGAGCCAGATCGGCTGCCTCGATGCGCATGCCGGCCAGTTTGCCGAAGCCGGTGTTGATGCCGTAGACCGGCTCGCCGCGGGCGAGAATCCGCTCGACCGCGGCGGCGCTCGCGACCACGCCGCCGTGATGGGAGGGGTCGACGGCGATCGGCGCGCCGCGCCAGATCGCCCGCCAGTCGGCAAGCGACGCCTCGCCGGCGCGGAGAACGACGGTCACTGACCCCTCCAGACGCGCGCGTGGAGCGGATTGAAGCCCAGCCGATAGACGAGCTCAGCCGGACGTTCGATGTCCCATATCGCGAGATCGGCCCATTTGCCGGCCTCGAGGGTTCCTGTCTCGCCCTGAAGGCCGAGCGCGCGCGCCGCGTTGCGGCTGGCGCCGGCGAGGCATTCGTCGACGGTGAGCCCGAACAGCGTCGCCGCCATGTTGAGCGCGAGCAGAAGCGAGGTCAGCGGCGATGTGCCGGGATTGGAGTCGGTGGCGACCGCCATCGGCAGGCGATGCTTGCGCATGAGGTCCACCGGAGGCGCCTTGCGCTCGCGCAACACGTAGTAGGCGCCCGGAAGCAGGACCGCGGTCACGCCGGCCTTCGCCATCGCAACGACGCCATCTTCGTCCGTATATTCGAGATGATCGGCCGACAGCGCGCCGAACTTGGCCGCCAGCGACGCGCCGCTCGAGTTCGACAATTGATCGGCGTGCAGCTTGACCGGAAGGCCCGCTCGGCGCGCGGCGGCGAACACGCGGGCGATCTCGTCGCGGGTGAACGCAATGCGCTCGCAGAACCCGTCGACGGCGTCGATCAGGCCTTCGCCGGCCAGGGTCGGGATCATTTCGTCGGCGACTTTGGCGACATAGGCGGCGCGGTCGCTGGCGAATTCCGGCGGCAGCGCGTGGGCGCCGAGGAACGTCGCCCGGACGGTGACCGGGCGCTCATCGGCGAGCCGGCGC
>JBAUXQ010000662.1:0-9654 GCA_049584355.1 Roseiarcus sp.
GTGCTATTCCCGACGCCAGCGCATCGCCGGCGCCCGAGCAGGCCGCCACGAGCGACGCCAGCCTCGCGGCGCAATTCGCTTATGCCGACGTTCCAGGCGCGGCGCCTGCGGAGAGCGCCCTTTCCGCGATTTCGCCGTCCCTTCGGGCCGTGGTTCCCGCGCCAGGCGAGCTTTCGCCGCCGCCTCCGCTCGGTTCCGAGGCCGCGATCCTCTATAACAGGGGCGACGCTGCGGGCCTCGCGGCGCTCGCACAGGCCGCAAGCGACGCGGCCGGGCGAACAGCGCTGGAATGGGCGTCCCTGCGCGCCAACGCCCATCCCTCCTTCGCAGCGCTGGCCGCCTTCCTCGAGGCCCATCCGACCTGGCCAAGCCGCGGCTGGATTCGCGAGCGCGAGGAAGCCGAACTGGCGGCGCATCCCGAGGCTCCGGCGAAGGTCGCCGAGTTTTTCGCCGGCGGCCAGCCGCAAACGAGCGCGGGAAAGATCGCCGCGGCGCGCGCGGCGAAAGCGACGGGGCGCAGCGACGAGGCGGCGCAAATCATCCGCCCCTTGTGGCGTAACGGCAATTTCGACGCCCTGACCGAGGGCGTCATCCTGCGCGACTTCGGCGCTTCGCTTCAAAAGGACGATCACAAATATCGCGCCGACCGCCTGATTTACGCCGGTTATGTTGGCGCCGCCTCCCGCGCCGCGGCGCTTGCCGGTCCCGACGTTCTGGCGTTGGCCGAGGCTCGCATCGAGGCCGCTCGCGCGCCCATGAGCGCGGCGCTGCTGAGGGCTGTTCCCCCGGCGCTCCGCGACGATCCTGGCCTGTTGTTTTCCAGGGTCCAGTACGCCCGTCGCGCCGGCCGCGTCTATGAGGCCGCGGTGCTGTTGAGCCTCGCCCCGCACGATCGCGCCGCCGTGGTCAGTCCCGATCGCTGGTGGAGCGAGCGCAAGATGGTCGCGGCGGCGCTGCTCGATCTTAACGAGCCGCGACTGGCGTTCGAAGTCTGCGATGAGACCGTGCGGCCCGAGACGTCCGAGGCGGAGGTCGACGCCGACTTCCATGCCGGCTGGATCGCCCTGCGCTTCCTCAACGACCCAGCCTTGGCCGCCGAGCGCTTCGCGCTTGCAGCCCTGGCCGCGGACGCTCCGCTGTCGATCGCCCGCGCCGCCTATTGGCAGGGAAGGGCGGCGGAGGCGATGGGCGGCTCCGAGGCGGCGAGGGGCTTCTATGAACGCGCCGCCAGCGAACCGATCGCCTATTACGGCCAGCTCGCCGCTCAACGCCTCGGCCAGACCCGCCTTGCGCTGCGCGCGCCGAAGCCGGCGGCGGAGGGCGATCGGCGCGACGAGGCCGTCGGCGCGGTCGCGGCGCTCTACGGCGACGGGCTCGACGATCTCGCCGCCTCGCTCGTCTTCGACGCCGCCCGGCAATGGCGCGACGAGTCGCAGATCGCCGCCATGGCGGAGGTCGTGGAGCGTTTCGGCGATGCGGGGACGCAAGTCCAATTCGGCAAGTTCGCCCTCGTCCGCGGTTATCCGCTTGACGCTACGGCGTTCCCGACTTCCGGGATGCCGGCCTTCCTCCCGCTCGCCCACTCCGCCGACCTCCCCACCGTCTACGCGGTCGCGCGGCAGGAAAGCGAATTCATCTGGCGCTCGTCGTCATGGGCGGGCGCGAAAGGCCTGATGCAGATGCTTCCCTCGACCGCGGTCTTGACCGCCCGGCAGGCCGGGGTCGAGTTCGATTACGCCCGCCTCATCGCCGATCCGGCATTCAACACCAGGCTTGGCGCCTCGCTCTTGGGTCAATTGATCGCGGACGAAGGCGGGTCACGTGAACTCGCGTTTGCCGCCTACAACGCGGGTCCGGGCCGGGTCGCGCAATGGATCGCCGCGCATGGCGATCCGCGCGATGGAACCGCCGATCTCATCGATTGGATCGAGCGCATCCCGTTCGACGAAACGCGCGACTACGTGCAGCGAGTGAGCGAGAACCTCGGCGTCTATCGCCAGCGCTTCGCCGACGACCCGCCGGCTCCGGCAGCGGTCTCAGCCCGAATGGCGCGCGAGTAGGGCGGGCGGCGCGGTTCGCGATAATCTGGCGATCGACCGGAACCTTTCGCGCCATGGCGGGTTTGGCGTCTGCTTATTTTACGATCGCGAAAGGACAAAACGTGGACAAAACGATCATGGGACTGTTGGGCGGGGTGTCCGCGCTTGCGCTGCTCGGCGGCGGCCAGGCATCGGCGGCTCCAGCCGGCGAGGCGAATGGGTTGGCCCCCGCGCGCTCGTTCGCTGAATTGCTGGACCCCATTCCGGACGCAGCGAATGTTTTAAGGGCGGAGGACGAGCGGGCGGCCGCGGATGCTGTCGTCAACGAACGGCCGATGGTTGTCGCCCAGTACCACCACCATCACCATCACCACCACTATTACCACCATCACCATCACTATCATCACCATTATTATCATCACCACCACCACCACCACTACTACTACTACCATAACGGATAGCGAGGCGGGGCTATAAGCGCGCCGAAGAGTCGGCGCGCCGGCCCGTCGGAGCGAGCGACAGCATTGAGCGCGGTGGTGGGAGCGTGGCTCCGGTCAGCGGCGCTGCTTGGCCTTTTCGCTCGCAGCGCCGAGAATATGGCGGTAGGTGCCGTCGAAGACGGTGTTCGTCGCCGATTTCCATTCCGTCTCGGCGGACAAGGTGGATCGGCTTTGGTAGATGCGCCGCGACTGTAGCTCGCGCTCGGCGGCTTCCTCTTCCGGCATCGGAACGAGATCGAACGCCGCTTCCTCGGGAACGACAAGCATCTGCACGAAAGGCTCGCCCGGCCGGAAGACGTGGGTTTTTCCGTCGGGCGGCGATTTGAACACGAGGAAGTGGATCATCGGCCACCATCGCCGGATCAACGCGGGAACGGCGACCGGAGTCGTATCGGTTGGATCGGTATAGAACCGCGGATGCGGCTCGGCGCGGATCGCCCACCCTTCCTCGACCTTGAGATCGAGCGACAGCTGATAGGTGTAGTAGAGGTCGCCGAAGGCGCGGAAAGGCGGCCATTCGCCGCCGTGGTCCGCCGGCGGCGGACCGAAATCGCCGTCAAGAACCAGTTTGCCGCCGCCGACGGTGACGCGAAACTCCTGCTGGTAGGGGTAGAACAATTCTATCCCGTAGCGGGCGCCTTCCGAAAAAGGCAGGCAATGCCAGGCCTGTTCCATCGACCCGCTTTTCCTCGGCTGGCGTTCGCCGCCCCAGCCGGGAACTTCGAGCTTGGTCCGGCGCGGATTGAGCCCGGGAGTGAACGAGCGATACTTGACCTGCATTGGCGAACCGCCCTCCCGTACGCGCCGGAGCGAACGCGGCGCTCGAGCGGCTCGTTCCATCGGCCATGAATGTGGTCGCTATTCTCTCATCAATGCGCCGACCGTCTCCACCAGGCGCGGCACGTCGACCTCGTAGGAGAACTCCGAATCCTTGAGGTGGCGGGGATCCTTGAGAAGAGCCTCCTGCGACTGATGCTGGAACAGCACCACGTGGTTGAACTTGTTCATCGCGCCGAAATGCGACGACCATGGGTCGAACTGTCCCTCGGCGATGATTTCGACGAGCTTGGTTCCGGGCCGGGAGAATATCGCGTTCACCATGCCCGACCCGAATTCGCTGACGATGAATTCGGCGTTCGAGAACAGCATCGCCTGCTCGTCGAACGGCAGTTTTTCCGGCTGAATCGCGGTAAAGCCGAGCGGCGCAAGCGCCTCGATCACCGCCTTTCGGTTGCGGATGTTGCGGGCGTCGCGGACGCCGCGGCAGACCAGCAGTCGGCGCGGCAGCTCGGCAGCCGGCGCAAGTTTCTCGATGTTGGCCAGGATGACGGAAAAGACCTCCTTGGTCTGCGGGTGTGCGTTGATCGAAGCCGCGCCGCAGTGCCGGTTGCTGGTGATCGCATGCTCGAGAAACACCGGCTCAGGCTTAATCTCCCGGATCAACCCTGGCGGAACGTCCATCCGGGCGACAACCGCGCGCTGCCATGGCCTCAGCGTCCAGGTCAGCATCGGCATGCCCATCTTGACGCCGAGGTGAATCAGGGGAACGACGTCCAGCAGGTAGTGGCCGTAGTTCGGCTGGTCGGAGCCGGCGAGGAGAAGATATTCGCCCGCTATTCTAGGAATCCGCGCCAGCCGGTCCTGGTAGAGCAAATGCTCTTTGCTTCCGTCGGGCAGCGGCCGGTCAACGATCGCCTTGACCCTCGTCAGGAAGCCGTCCTGAAACGGCCCCAGGTACGAATGGCGCCAAACCTGTCCCTGTTGCGAGACCAGCAGGCCGAAGTAGGGGAACCAGTATTGGTCGGTGAGGTGCTCCAGCATCATCGCCGGCGCGTCGACTGTATGATCGACATAGTTGACCCACTCGTCCTTGGTCGAATTCACACTAAGCGGATGCAGTCTGGTCCGATACTGGCAAGGCGCGAGGACCTGGCATTGCGTCAGCGGCGGGGGGAAACGTCCGGCAAAGGGAACGACCGCCAATTCGGTCGTCGTATCCACCGAGACCGGCGCCCCGGCATCCGAACCGGCGGCGAGCGCGCGGCGCATCGACCGGCGCGCGTTTCGCCACGGCGTCCTGACCGCCTTGCGCCAGAATGTGTGCAGGCTTTCGCTCAACCAAAGGCTGGCGGGACGTTCGACGCTGTCGGGAGTGGCATTTTGCCGCCCCGCAAGGGAGAACGGCCGATTCTTGATCGTCATCGCATCTCGTTCGAGAGACGGCCCGAGACCGTCGCGGCATGTCGCTCATAGCGGCGGACGGCGCCTGCATCCGCTCCTTGACGTTGTAGGCCCGATCCTTGCGGTTCCTATGCCCGATCGGACGGCGGCCGACAAGTTCGACTCTTACGACCGCCTGCGGACCGCGACTATCCACCGCGCAAGCGAATCGCTCGCGTGACACCTGCCGGGCCCAAAGCTATGGCGACTCTTGACAAGGCGCGAGCCGATTCGCGCCTCCTCACTGCACCTCAAAGCCATGGCGTTCCGCTTCGCTCACACCGCCGATGTCCACCTCGAATCGCCGCTCGCGGCGCAGGTTGAGGCTCGCGGATGAATTTTCGCTTCCTGCACGCCGCTGATCTTCATCTCGGCAGCCCTTTCCTCGGCCTTGCGCTGAAGGACGAAGACGTCGCCGCGCGCTTCGCCAAGGCGAGTCGAAGCGCATTCGAAGACCTTGTCACGAAGGCGCTGGAGGAGGGCGTTTCGTTCGTCGTGATCGCCGGCGACGTTTTTGACGGCGAGTGGAGAGACAACTCAATCGCCTTCTTTTTGAACAGGCAATTGGCCCGCCTCTCGAATCACGGCATTCCAACATTCTTCTTGCGAGGTAATCATGATGCTGAAAGCGTCGTCGCCAAATCCCTGACTTGGCCGGACAAGGTTTTCGAGTTTTCGACCAGGCGGCCGGAAACCCATCGCATTATGGATTTGCGCGTCGCGCTGCACGGACGCGGTTTTCCGCACCGTGAGGTGGTTGAGAACTACGCTGTCGACTACCCAGAACCCTTGGCCGGCTGGTTCAACATCGGCGCCCTGCACACCGCCTGCGGCCGCGCCGGCCATGAAAACTATGCGCCTTGCACGGCCGCCGACCTGGCGGCGCGCGGTTACGACTATTGGGCGCTCGGCCATGTCCACGCGTTCGAAATCGTCTCGCGCGATCCATGGATCGTCTATCCCGGCAATCTGCAGGGCCGCAGCATCAGGGAATGCGGAGAAAGGGGGGCTGTCCTTGTAGAAGTTGCAGACGGGGTCGTTGCGGAGGTGCGGCGCATCGTGACGGACTACGCGCGCTGGGCCGAGGTCTTCGTCGACGCCGCGCCGCACGATGATGAGACCGGCCTTCTTCGCGCGGTCGAGGCAGAAGTGCGCGTGCATGCCGAGGCGGCGGAAGGGCGGCTCCTTGCGGTGCGGGTTGTCTTGACGGGGGCGACGCCATTGCATGCGCGGTTTATCGCCGATCGGGATCGCTTGCGCGACGAGGTCGAGGCGGCGGCGCAGCGTTGCGCCGACGATGTTTGGCTCGAACGTCTGCGCATAGACACGGTCGAGCCGCAGCGGCCGCCGCGCGACGCCGCGCTGGCCGAAATCGATTTGGCCGCCGCGCTGGAAGAATGCGAGGCGGATGTCGCAGTGCGCGCCCGCGTGGCTGAACTCGTCAGGACGGTCAAGGACAAGCTGCCCGGCGGCATGGCGGAAGACGCGGGCGCGGCGCTAGGCCTCGACTCGATTCTCGCGGAAGCTCGCGCGCTGGCGCTCGGCCGCATGGGCGAGGCCTGACGAGCCATGCGGTTTCTGAGCCTCGAACTGGAGAAATTCGGCGCCTTCGAGACCCTGCGGATCGCTTTCCGGCCGGAGGCGCGGCTGCACGTCGTCTATGGGCCGAACGAGGCGGGCAAATCGACCGCGCTCGCCGCCGTTGGCGCGATGCTGTTCGGCGTGCCGGAGCGGACGCCGTATGCCTCTCGCTTTCCCGGCCAGTTGCGCGTCGGCGCGGAGATTGTGGCGGCCGACGGCCGCTCGCTCAAGTTTTGGCGGCGCAAGGGGCGAAAGAACACGCTTCTCGGCGGCTCCGGCAGCCCTCTGCCCGACGAGGCGCTCGCGCCGTTTCTCGGCGGGCTGAGCCAGGACGTGTTCGAGCGATCGTTCGGACTCGACGCGAATAAGCTGCGCGCCGGGGGTGACGAAATGCTGCAGGCGGACGGCGACGTCGGCGCCAGCCTGCTGGCGGCGGCCTCCGGCCTGCGCGGACTCGCCGAACTCCGTCGATCCCTCGAAGACGAAGCGGACGGCATTTTCGCGCCGCGCGCCGGCAAGGACCGCCGCTTCTATCAGGCGCTTGAGCGCTTCAATGCGGCGCGCGCCGCAATTCGCGAAAAAGAACTCCGCAGCGATGCATGGATAAAACTCAACAAGGATATCGAAGAGCTCAGCCACGAGCTGGACCGGCTGCGCGCCGAGCGTCGCGCCGGCGATATCGAGCGGTCGCGCCTGAACCGGCTCAAGCGCACGGCGCCGCTCCTCACCCGTATTCGGGAGACCGAGGCGGAGCTGGCGTCTTTCCGCGACCTGCCCGAATTCGCTCCCGGGGTGACGCAGGGCTTGCAGGCGGCGCTCGATGAATTGCGCGTCGCGGGCGAGGAAGCGGAGCGCGCGCGAGTCGACGAGGAGCGCCTCGCTCAGGATCTGGCGAAAATCGCGGTTGATGGAGCGGTGTTGTCAGACGCTGCGGCGATCGAGGATGTCTTCCAGGCGAGCGGCGGCTACAAAGACGCAAAGCGCGATCTCCCGGCCGTTCAGCGCGAGGCTGACGGCTTCCTCGCGGCTCTCGATCGTCATGCTCGATCGCTAGGTTTGGCCGATGTCGGTTCGCTTGAAACGCGGCGGCCAACGGAAGCCGCGAAGGCGGAGGCGCGCAAGTTGATCAAGCAGGGGCGGGACAGAGAAGCGTTGGCGAACGCGAAGGCGGGTCAACTCTCCCAGGCGCAGAAGGCTTACGAGTCTTCGCGCGCTGCGCAAGAGGCGCACGGGCATGACCTCGATCCCGCGCCGCTGCGCGAGAAATATGCCGCCCTCGGCAAGATCGCCGATGAGGCGCGGAGGGTCGCTGACAGTCGGATCGCGCTCACCAAGGATGCTCTCGAGCTCGCCGACGCCGCCGCCAGGCTCGATCCGCCGGTCGTCGACCTCGAAGCGCTGGCGAGGACTCCGTTGCCACGCGGCGAGGACCTCCATCACTTTGCCGACGCATTTGAGGCCGGCTCGCGTAGGGCGCGCGAAGCCGCAACAACGAGGGAGGCGGTGGAAAAGGAGATCGGTGAAACGACCGCTCGTCTCGCCCGGCTTGCGGCTGGCCGCCCTCTGGCCACGGCCGATCGCATTGCCGAGGCGCGGACGCGCCGCGAGACGGCGTGGCGGCCGTTGCGGGCCGCGATATTCGGCTCGCAGGAAGCTCCGCCGCAGGCGTCGCTGGGGAGTCACGTCGCGGAATTCGAGCGCCTCAGCGCTGACGCGGATCTTCTGGCTGACGATGCGATTGAAGACGCCGCGCGGCTGGCCAAACACGGGCTCGAAACCCAGCGGCTCGACGAACAGACGCGCCAGTACGCTTTGGCCCAGGCCGCAGAAGCGCGCGCGGCAGGGCTGCTTGCAGAAACGGAGCAGGGTTGGGGCGAGCTTTGGCAACACGTCTGCGCGCGTCCGCGTTCGCCAGCCAGGATGCAGGAATGGTCTCAGCGCGTCGAACACTGCCTGAAGATGCGCGACAAGCTCGTCGCGCGCGGAACCGAGCTCGAGGCGAAAGAAGCCGAGCTCCGCCGCATCGAACCGATTCTGAGCGCCCTTGGCCTCGAGGCCGGTTTGAGCGAGATCGAGGGTCTCGATTGCATCCGGCTGGCCGATCGCTTCGAGCGGCGTCTGGAGGAGACTACACGCGCCTGGGAGAGATCGCGCGACCTCAAGACCCGGTTCGCGGAAGCGCGCCGGCGTCTCGAGGAAGCGAAGACCGAGGACGCCGCCGCCGCCGCCCTCCTCGGCGATTGGCGTGGCCGGTGGGCCGTCGCAGCCGGCGGCCTCGGGCTCGAAGGCGACGCGTCGATCGAAGCCGCCGAGACCGCCCTTGAGGTTTGGGACCGGGCCTTCAACGACGCCGAAAACCATCGCAACCGTGTGCGCCGCGTCGCCGGCATCCAGCGGGACATGAACGACTTCGAGACCAAAGCGCGTGCGCTCATTCAGCGCTGCGCGCCGGCTCATGCGGACTTGCCGGCGGAGGCCGCCGCGCGCCTCTTGAACGAGCGTCTTGTCGAGGCGCGCACGGCCGAAACGAAACGGCGCGCGGCGGCCGAGCGAAGGGAGACCGCGCGTGGGGCGCTCGACGAAGCACGGGCTCGCCATGGCAGGGCCAAGGAGACGATGGCGACAAGGGCGGCCTCTCTGCCCGCGGGCTCCGACACGAGCGCATTGCTGGCGCGCGAGGCCGAGCGCGCCCGTGTTGCGGACGCGCTCCGCCAGCATCGCCTCCGTCTCGCCGATATGGCCGACGGGGTCGATGAGGCGCGCCTCATCGAGGACATGAACGCGCTCGATCCCGACGCCGCCGCGGCGAGTTTGACGGAACTCGAGCGCCGGGATGAAGAACTCGGTCTTGAGGAGAAAGAGCGCTACGCGGAACGTGACCGGCAGCAACGGAGGCGCGGGGAGTTTGAGACCAGCATCGGCGCCGAGGCGGCGTTGCAGCAGCGCCGCAACGCCGAGGCCGAGCTCGTGGACGCCGCCCGCGGTTGGGCGGTCTTGAAGGCGGCTTCGGCGCTGCTTGGCGGGGCGCTCGAGCATCATCGCGCAACGCGGCGCGACCCGTTGATGACGCGCGCCGGGGGGGCGTTCGCAACCTTGACCGGCGGCGCCTTCTCCGGGCTGGACCAGAGTTTCTACGACGATGACGAGGCGAAACTCGAAGCTTGCCGGCCAAACGGCGAGCGGGTTCCGGTGGCGCATCTGAGCGAAGGCGCGCGCGACCAACTCTATCTGGCGCTACGCCTTGCTTATACCGAGGACTATGCCGCCCGCGCCGAGGCGCCCCCTTTCATCGGCGACGACATTTTCGCCAGCTT
>JBAUXQ010000663.1:0-1755 GCA_049584355.1 Roseiarcus sp.
ACCGCCGGCAGGGTGCGCTTTCTCGGCGAGGACGTGACCGATGTGGCGACCGCCGAGCGCTGCCGGCGGGGGCTGGCGCGCACCCACCAGATCCCAAGGCCGTTCAGCGGCATGACGGTGTTCGAGAACGTCTTTACCGCCGCCGCACATGGCGGCGGCCTGAAGCACGAGGCTGCTTACGGGAAAGCGATCGATTCGCTTGCGCTCACCGGCATGACGGGGATCGCCAACCGGCGCGCGGAGACGCTCGGCCTCATCGACCGGAAGCGGCTCGAGCTCGCCCGCGCGCTCGCGACCGGCCCCGCCGTGCTGCTCCTGGACGAGATCGGCGGCGGATTGACCGACGCCGAGGCGAACGAACTCGTCGACATCATTCTCGAGCTCAAGGCGCAGGGCGTCGCGATCGTCTGGATCGAGCACATCGTGCACATCCTGTTGCGCGTCGCCGACCGGCTGGTGTGCATGGATGCGGGACGGGTCATCGCCGACGGACCGCCGCAAAGCGTGATGGCCGATCCGCGCGTGATCGAGGCCTATCTCGGTGGAGGCGTGGTGTGACGCTGCTCTCGGTCGACGGGCTCGAAGCGCGGCACGGCCAGCTCCAGGCGGTGCGCGGCGTCACGCTGGCGATCGAGCGGGGCGAGACGGTCGCGCTCGTCGGCGCGAACGGAGCCGGCAAGACCACGCTTCTCAGAACGATCGCCGGCGCCCATCGCCACACCGCCGGCCGCATCGTCTTCAAGGGCGAGGATATCGGCGGAAGGAGCGCGCACGCCCGCGCGGCCCTCGGGCTGGCGCTGGTGCCGGAGGGACGGCGGCTGTTCGCCCGGCTGACGGTGGAAGAGAATCTGCTGCTCGCGCGCTCGGCGGGCCGGGCGGGGTCATGGACGCTCGACGCGGTGATGGAGGCCTTTCCCAATCTGAAGGACCGCCGTCGCAGCCTCGCCGGCACATTGTCGGGCGGCGAGCAGCAGGCGACCGCGATCGGGCGGGCGCTGATGATGAACCCGGAGCTGTTGCTGCTCGACGAGGTGTCGCTGGGTTTGTCGCCACTCGTCGTCGATCGCGTTTACGTCCGGCTCGAGGCGCTGAAATCGTCCGGCGTCGCCATGCTTCTGGTCGAGCAGGACCTCAAGCGCGCCATGGCGACCGCAAGCCGCACCATCTGCATGCTCGAAGGCGCGATCGCGATCGAGGGACCGACCAGCGCGCTGACTCGCGAGGAAGTCACCGAAGCCTATTTCGGCCTCAGGAAGCCGTCGCGCCGGGAGGCGGCGCCGTCGTGATCTTCGTCAACCAGATCCTTCAAGGCGTCCTGCTCGGCGGCTATTACGCGCTGATCGCGTGCGGATTGTCGTTCATGTTCGGCGTCATGGGCGTCATCAACCTCGCCCACGGCAGCCTGGCGGTGCTCGCCGCTTACGCGCTCTATGTGCTGGCCGACCGGTTCGCGATTGAGCCGTTTCTCGGCCTCTTGATCGTTGCGCCGCTGATGGCGCTGATCGGCTGGGCGCTGCAGCGCCTGGTGCTCGAACGCAGCGCCCGCGGCGGGCTTCTGGTGCCGGTGCTGTCGACCTTTGGGCTCTCGATCATTCTCGACAACCTCCTGTTCCAGGGCTTCGGCGCCGACACCCGCTCGCTCGCGCCCTATATCGGCGATCTCTCCTACGACAGCTGGTCGCTCACCGACGACATCGCTATCGGCAAGCTCGCGGCGCTGACCATGGCGGTCGCGATCGCGCTCCTCGGCGGCAT